>DATNKH010000128.1:0-10119 GCA_035603475.1 Thermoanaerobaculia bacterium | reverse complement strand
CGCCTCAGCCCGGGGGGTGAGAGCCGTCCGAGCCGTGCGCCCCTGCCGCACCCGGCTGGGCCATGGCGGGCACGTGGGGGGCCTCCGGCAGGTACTTGTCGAGGAACACCAGGACGGCCTGGTAGGCCTTGGCCTGGGTCTCCTTGCGCGCGAAGCCGTGCCCCTCGTTCGGGTAGATCTGGTACTCGACCGGGGTGCCGCGCTTCCGCGCCGCGGCGACGATCTCGTCGGACTCCTGCCTGAGCACGCGCGGGTCCTTGTCGCCCTGCAGTACCAGCAGCGGGCGCTCGATCTGCTCGGCGTGGAAGAGCGGCGAGATCTTGCGCAGGTAGTCGGCGTCGGCCTGCGGATCGCCGATCAGCTTGTACAGGGCCTTGCGCTCCGAGGCCCAGTAGGGCGGGATGCTGGCCAGCGTGCGCACCCAGTTGGCGACGCCGAACAGGTCGACGCCGGCCGCGAACTCGTGCGGCCGGAAGGCGAGCGCCGCGAGCACCATGTAGCCGCCGTAGCTGCCGCCGATGATGCCGATGCGGTCGGGTGCCACCCAGCCGGTGGCCGTCAGCATGCCCTTGGCCGCCACGCAATCGCCGAGATCGGCGTCGCCGTGCTTGCGGTCGGCCAGGTGGAAGAAGGTCTTGCCGTAGCCGTCGCTGCCGCGGTTGTTGACGGCGTAGACGGCATAGCCGTGATTGGCCAGGAACTGGATCAAGGCGCTGTAGCCGACGCGCGACTGGCCGCCGGGGCCGCCGTGCACCCAGACCAGCGCCGGCGCCGGGTGCTCGCGGGTGGCCGAATGCGGCTGGTACAGCAGGCCCGGGACCTCGAGGCCGTCGTAGGACTTGAAGCGCACCACACGCGAGGCCGTCAGGGCCGCAGGGTCAATGTCGGGGCTCAGCGCCCGGGTGAGCTGGCGCGGCGCGCCATGCCCCAGGTCGGCGAGGTCGATCGTGTAGAGATTGCGCGGCGAGCGGCTGGACTCGGCGAAGAAGGCGAGGCGCTTGCCGTCGCGCGAGAACCGGAGGCCGGTGATGTCGGCGTCGGGCAGCGCCGGAAGCTCGACCGGACGCATGCCGGGCTCCTGGAACAGGCGCACCTCGGTCGCCGCGTCGCGGTTGATCGAGACCACCAGGAAGCGGCCGTCGCGCGAGAAGCCGGCGCCGCTCACGTCCCAGTCGGGATGGAGGACCTCGACGCGCTTGCCGGTCGCCAGCTCGTAGCGCACCAGGTGTGCGAACTCGCCGCCCTCGTCGGTCGTGAAGTAGAGGCTCTTGCTGTCGGGGCTGAAGTCGACCGGCGCGTTGACGACCTCGCCGTGATGGGTGGTGAGGTCGCGCAGCTGGCGGCTCGAACGATCGTAGAGGTAGACGTCGGAGTCGCCGGTGCTCTCCTGCTTGACCAGGGCGACGTAGCGCCGGTCGCGGGAGATGGGACCGACCGCGAAGCCGCCCTCGTTGCGGAAGAGCAGGGTGCGCTGGTAGCCGTCGACCGACATCTCGTAGAGGTCGAAGTACTGCGGATCGCGCTCGTTGGTGGAGAAGAAGAAGGTGCGGTCGTCCGGCGCCCAGCCTTCGAACCCCGCCTTCAGCTTGTCGCCGGGCGTGAGGTCCCGGGTGGCGCCGCCCGCGTCGCGGACGTAGAGGTGGGTCTGCTCGTTGCCGCCCTGGTCGCTGGCGTAGAGGATGCGGCCGCCGCTGGGGAACCAGCCGACCACCTGGATGGCGTTCACCTTCGAGTCGGTCAGCTGCCGGGGCGCGCCGCCGGCCACAGGGAGGGTGTACGCATTGAAGACGCCAGTCGGGTTGCCGCTCACCAGCAGCTCACGCCCATCGGGCGAGAACCACCCTCCGCCCCAGGTGGTGGTGGCCAGGAACTGCTCGATGGTGTAGCGCGGCGCGGCGGCGGGGGCAGGGGAAGAGGCCGGGGCCGCAGCTACGGTGGCGGTTACCCCGGTAACTGCCGCCAGGCCAG
Organism: Thermoanaerobaculia bacterium; assembly: GCA_035603475.1. Classification (GTDB taxonomy): domain Bacteria; phylum Acidobacteriota; class Thermoanaerobaculia; order Multivoradales; family UBA5704; genus JASLEW01. The sequence goes on along the minus strand of DATNKH010000128.1, from coordinate 8,151 downwards.
ACAAGCTGACAAACATGGCAAGGGCGGCGAAGAGATGGCGCTTGCCACCGGCGGTGATCTTCGACATGGTTCCTGTTCTCCTCTGCGTTAAGGCCAACGCCAGCTCGGCCGCTCGGCCGAGCCTACCAGTGCGGCCAGTAATCCTCCAGTGTAACGATTGGGAGAGATTTCCGTTCGGTTTCAGCTATTCTTTGAGCAACGGACTCAACGTCCGGTCTGCGGCCGCCTGGATTGGGGTGGGCCAAGGAGTTCCATGCGTTCCAAGCGGGAAGTATTAGAGCACCTCAAACGAGACGAGCTGCTGGCGGCAGTGGACCGCTTCGAGCTGACGGTCGAGGACCGGAGGCTCCGGAGCGAGCTGGTCGATGCCCTCGGGAGATCGCGGCGAGCTGAGCTCCCGACCATCCTGGAGGATCTGCCCCGAGCGCGGCTGAAGGAGCTTTGCCGTGCGTTCGGGCTCGACGACTCCGGAAAAGAGAAGGCTCGTCTGATAGCCCGCCTGACGGATGCTCCTTCCGCCGCGCTGCGCACGGCGACAGCTTCACCCGCCGTCGAGGAAACGCCTGCCGCTCGCTCCGCCCGCCCCGCCCCGCGCGTGGTGTCTGCCCAGCGGGCCGGCGGGCTCGTAGTTCCGGAGGTCGAAGGGCCAGGAAAACTGGTTCCGAGATCGAGACGCGACGATGTCTCGTCGGCGAGCCTGGGCTTCGAGGCGACGCTCTGGCGGGCCGCGGACGCCTTGCGCAACAACATGGACGCGGCCGAGTACAAGCACGTGGTTCTCGGCCTGATCTTCCTGAAGTACATCTCCGACGCCTTCGAGTCCAAGCATGCCGAGCTCGAGGCGCAGCGGGCCGAGGGCGCCGACCCTGAGGATCCCGACGAGTACCGGGCGGTCAGCATCTTCTGGGTGCCGAAGGAGGCGCGCTGGGCGCAGCTCAAGGCCAACGCACCCCAGCCGGCGATTGGGAAACTGATCGACGATGCGATGAGCGCCATCGAGCGCGACAACCCGTCGCTGAAGGGCGTGCTGCCCAGGGACTACGGACGCCCCGGCCTCGACAAGCAGCGCCTTGGCCAGCTCATCAACCTGGTCAGCGACATAGGGCTCGGGAGTCCGGCCGACCGCGCCAAGGACATCCTCGGTCGCGTCTACGAATACTTCCTCGCCCAGTTCGCCAGCGCCGAGGGCAAGAAGGGCGGACAGTTCTATACGCCGTCGCGGGTGGTGCGGATCCTGGTCGAGATGCTCGCTCCCTACAGAGGGCGCGTCTACGACCCATGCTGCGGGTCTGGCGGCATGTTCGTGAGCAGCGAGAAGTTCATCGAGGCACACAGGGGAAGGATCGGTGACATCGCGATATACGGCCAGGAATCCAACTACACCACCTGGCGGCTCGCCAAGATGAACCTCGCGATCCGTGGCATCGACGCCCAGATCGCCCACGGCGACACCTTCCACAACGATCGGCACCCCGACCTCAAGGCCGACTACGTGCTCGCCAATCCGCCCTTCAACGACAGCGACTGGCGCGGAGAGCTGCTGAAGAATGACAAGCGCTGGGTCTTCGGCGTGCCGCCTGCCGGCAACGCCAACTTCGCCTGGGTGCAGCACTTCATCTACCACCTGGCGCCCACCGGGCTGGCCGGCTTCGTGCTCGCCAATGGCTCGATGTCGTCGAACCAGTCCGGTGAGGGCGAGATCCGCAAGGCGATCGTCGAGGCGGATCTCGTGGACTGCATGGTGGCACTTCCCGGTCAGCTTTTCTATTCGACGCAGATCCCGGTCTGCCTCTGGTTCCTCGCCCGCGACAAGAAAAATGGCCGCTTCCGCGACCGGCGCGGCGAGGTGCTCTTTATTGACGCGCGGAAGATGGGGACGATGGTCGACCGGGTGCACCGGGAGTTGACGGACGGGGACCTCGCAAAGATCGCAGGTGCATACCACGCCTGGCGTGGCGATCAGGCAGCCGCCACTTATGTTGACGTACCCGGCTTCTGTAAAAAAGGCAAGCTCGACGAGATTCGTCAGCACGGTCACATCTTGACACCGGGGCGCTACGTTGGGACCGAGACGCCCCCAGAGGACAGCGAGCCATTCGGTGAGAAGATGAAGCGATTGACCGCAGCGCTGCGTGGACAAACTGAGGAAGCCGCGAAGCTGGACGCTCTTATTCGCGCCAGTCTGTCAAAGCTTGGCTATGGCGAGTGAGTGGGCTAGGGTTTGCGTCGCTGACCTTGAGGCGCGCGGCATTCTGCATGTGGAGGATGGGAACCACGGTGAGTATAGACCACGCCCCGAAGAGTTCTCGACCTCGGGGACCGCCTTCATTCGAGCTGCCGACATGAGTAAGGGCCGAGTTCTGTTCGAGACCGCTTCGAGGATTAGTGATCAAGCCTTGCGACGCATCCGCAAGGGTATCGGCGCTGGCGGCGACGTTCTTATCTCCCATAAGGGTACCGTCGGAAAGGTGGCATACGTGCCGCTCGACGCACCCAACTTTGTTTGTTCGCCGCAGACAACGTTCTGGCGCTCCCTAGATCAAGAGGAACTGGATCGCCGGTACCTTTACTACTTCCTCTGCTCGGGAGGCTTTCAGCTGCAATTGGCGACCCGCAAGGGCGAGACGGACATGGCCGATTACGTCAGCTTAACGAACCAACGTCTGCTATCCGTACTCGTCCCTCCAATCGACGACCAGCGTGCAATAGCGAACGTACTCGGGGCGCTGGACGACAAGATAGTCTTGAGCCAGCGGATCAGCGAAACGCTGGAGGCAATCGCGCGAGCGCTTTTCGAGTCGTGGTTCGTCGATTTCAACCCAGTTCGGGACAAGGCTGAGGGCCGTGAGCCTGACCTCCCTAAGGAAGTGGCCGACCTGTTCCCGGATTCGCTTGAGGAGTCTGGGCTGGGAGAGATTCCGCGGGGATGGGGCGTAGGCAAAGTCGAAGACCTTGGCTGGCTGAGCCGCGAGGGATTGAGCCCAAGCGATTTTCCCGAGGACATCTTCGCGCATTTCAGCATCCCTGCCTTCGACGCGAACCGCACGCCGAGATTAGAGAAGGGCGGGGCCATTAAGAGTCACAAATTTATTGTTCAGCAGAATGCGGTACTATTCTCGAAACTCAACCCGAGGATACCTCGCATCTGGCTGCCAGAGGTGACCAATTCAAAGCGGGCGATATGTTCCACCGAGTTTCTGGTAGTTCTTCCCAGAATGGGTATTCCTCGGGAGTTTCTCTATTGTCTCTTTGCTAGCAAGGCTTTCTCGAATGTGTTTGGGACGCTTGTAACTGGTACCTCTGGCAGTCACCAGCGGGTCAAGCCCGAGGGTCTGTTAGCTATGGAGACAGTGCTGCCGAGCCTTCCGGTGATCTGTCAATTCGCCCACGAGGTCCGGCCGCTGTTGATGCGAGTGAATCGAGCACTGGATGAATCGCACATTATCGCAAGCCTGCGCGACACGCTTCTGCCCAAGCTTTTTGCTGGCGACCTTCGGGTTTATGACGCAGGGCGCACAATCGAGAGGCATGCCTGATGCCAGATCCAGTCGTCACCAGGCAATTCGCGATGCATGGCGCCCGGGCGGCCATTGAGGGAGGCCTCTCTCACATCGAGGATCAGGTCACGAGCATCGAGCAGGCGGTAGTGGAAAATCCGGGACTCGCGTTCGACCTCGCGAAAACGGTGGTCGAGAGCGCCTGCAAGACGATTTTGAACGAACGCAATGTTTCGTTCGAGCCCGACGACGGGCTCCCGAGGTTGTTTAGGGCAGTGACCATGAATCTGTCTTTGTTGCCTGTCTCGTTGAGCAGGGACGCAGAGGCCCGCAAGAGCCTCGCGCAGACTCTGAGTGGGCTGCACACTTCTCTGGTCGGCGTATGCGAGCTTCGCAACGCCTTTGGTTTCGCTTCGCACGGCTCTGGAGAACCACGGCCCGCCATGGAGAGCGTACAGGCGCTCCTTGCTGCACAGGCCGCGGATGCCATTGTCGGCTTCCTGTACCGCATTCATAGGCAGGAACGTGCTCCAGTTCAGGCTTCGCAGCTGGTTTTCGATGACAACGAGGCATTCAACGGGTACGTGGACGAGGCGAACGCGGTCGTACGGATCTTCGAGCTGGAGTACAGGCCGAGCGAGGTGCTCTTCAACTGCGATCAGCAGGCTTACCGGGACCTCTTGTCCGGATTCGAGCCAGAGGCTTCTCAGGCTGGCCCGGAGGCGGTTTGAGGAGAGCGCGTGAACACTGTGATGACTAGAGGTGACTTTAGAGAGTCGATGGTTGAGCAGGCCACGCTCGCGTGGCTCGAGGCGCTGGGGTATGAAATCCTTCGCGGCCCGCAGATCGCCGTGGGGGAGCCCGGTGCCGAGCGTAGCGACTCGCGTTACCGCGACGTGGTGCTGGAGCGCCGCCTGCAGCAGGCGCTGGCCCGACTCAATCCCGAGCTGCCGCAGTCGGCGCTCGAGGACGCGTTCCGTCGGCTGACACGGCCCAATGCGACGTCGCTTTTGGAACGCAACCGTGCGGTACACCGGATGCTGGTGGAAGGCGTCGCGGTCGAGTACCGACGGGATGACGGCTCGATCGCTGGCGCCCAGGCGTGGGCGATCGACTTCGACGAGCAGAAGAACAACGACTGGCTGGCAGTGAATCAGTTCACCGTCGCCGAGGGTAAGCACGTTCGCCGGCTCGACGTGGTCGTGTTCGTGAATGGTTTGCCGCTCGCCGTCATCGAGCTCAAGAACGCGGCTGACGAGAGCGCCACTATCTGGAACGCCTTCCGGCAGCTCGAGACGTACGAGGCGGAGATTCCTTCACTCTTCGCCTACAATGCCGCGCTCCTCATTTCGGACGGCGTACAGGCCCGCCTTGGCGCCCTCGGTGCCGGGAGGGAATGGTTCAGGCTCTGGCGCACGATCAGCGGCCGTGACGACGACGTGGCGGCGCTCCTGCCTCAGCTTCAGGTGGTCTTGGAAGGGGTGTTCGCGAGGCATCGTTTCCTAAGTCTTCTGCGCCATTTCATCGTTTTCGAGGACCTGGGCGGTGGAGCGCTGGCCAAGAAGATGGCGGCCTACCACCAATTCCATGCGGTGAACTGGGCGGTCGAAGAGACGCTGAGGGCCGCGCAAAAGGTGGCGGCGCAGTGGGTCGCCGAAGGCGCGGGGCGCTACGAAGCGGGGCGGCGGCCTGGCGGCGCTCCAGGTGACCACCGCGTGGGCGTCGTCTGGCACACGCAGGGCTCGGGCAAGAGCCTCACCATGGCCTTCTACGCGGGACGATTGATCCAGCATCCGGCGATGGAGAACCCCACGCTGGTGGTGCTCACCGACCGCAACGATCTCGACGACCAGCTCTTCGGCACCTTCGCCCGCTGCCGCGACCTGCTGCGCCAGGCGCCGGTGCAGGCGGCGAGTCGCTCCGACCTTCGCAAGAAGCTGAGTGTTGGTGGCGGAGGCGTCGTGTTCACGACGATCCAGAAGTTCTTTCCCGAGGGTAAGGGCGACCGGCAGCCGGTGCTCTCGGCGCGCCGCAACATCGTGGTGATCGCCGACGAGGCGCACCGGAGCCAGTACGACTTCATCGACGGATTCGCCCGGCACATGCATGACGCCTTGCCGAACGCGTCGTTCATCGGCTTCACCGGGACGCCCATCGAGACGACCGACGCGAACACGCGAGCCGTCTTCGGCGACTACATCAGCGTTTACGACATCCGGCGGTCGGTGCTCGACGGGGCCACCGTCCCCATCTACTACGAGAGCCGGCTCGCGAAGCTGGAGCTCAGGGAGTCCGAGCGCCCGAGGATCGACCCCGAGTTCGAGGAGGTCACCGAGGGAGAGGAAGTCGAGCGCAAGGAGAAGCTCAAGACGAAATGGGCGCAGCTCGAAAAGCTGGTGGGGGCGGAGAATCGGCTCAGGCTCATCGCCAACGACTTGGTGAGTCACTTCGAGGAAAGACTGGCGGCGCTCGAGGGAAAGGCGATGATCGTCTGCATGAGCCGGCGGATCTGCGTCGAGCTCTATCGCCAGCTCGTAGCGCTTCGGCCGGATTGGCATGACCACGCAGACGAGCAGGGTGCGCTCAAGGTCGTGATGACGGGCTCGGCCTCGGATCCCGCGGACTGGCAGCATCACATCCGCAGCAAGGCTCGCCGGGAGGCGCTCGCCCAGCATTTCCGCGATCCCGGCGACCCGTTTCAGATCGTCATCGTTCGGGACATGTGGCTCACCGGCTTCGACGCGCCAAGCCTCCACACCATGTATCTCGACAAGCCGATGCGCGGGCACGGCCTCATGCAGGCAATCGCCCGTGTGAACCGGGTCTTCAAGGACAAGCCCGGCGGGCTGGTGGTGGACTACCTCGGCATCGCCGACGCCCTGAAGCAGGCCCTTGCGACCTACACGGAGAGCGGTGGCACCGGCGATGCCGCGATTCCCCAGGAGGAAGCCGTTGCCCTGATGCTCGAGAGGTTGGAAGTATGCCGGGGGCTCTTCCATGGCTTCGACCGCTCGCGCTGGACCGGGGGAAAGCCGCAAGACCGCCTCGCCTTGCTGCCGCCTGCCCAGGAGCATGTGCTCGCGCAGACCGACGGCAAGGACCGCCTCCTGCGCACCGTCTCGGAGCTGACCCGGGCCTTTGCCCTGGCGGTGCCGCACGAGGATGCGCTCCGCGTTCGCGACGAGGTCGGGTTCTTCCAGGCGGTGCGTGCGGCCGTGGCGAAGGGCGCGCCCGCGGAGAGTCGAACCGACGAGGACCTCGATCACGCGATCCGCCAGATCGTGTCGAAGGCGGTGGTGTCCGGAGAGGTCGTGGACATCTTCGCGGCCGCGGGCCTCAAGAAACCGGACCTGTCCATCCTCTCGGACGAGTTCCTGGCCGAGGTGCGCGACATGCCGCAGCGCAACCTCGCGGTCGAGCTGCTGCGCAAGCTGCTCAGTGGCGAGATCAGGTCCAGGTCCCGGCGTAACGTGGTCCAGGCGCGCTCCTTCGCGGAGCTGCTGGAGCAGGCGGTGCGCCGCTACCAGAACCGGGCCATCGAGACGGCGCAGGTGATCGAGGAGCTCATCGCCCTCGCGAAAGAGATGCGGGAAGCAGCCTCGCGAGGAGAGGCATTGGGTCTGTCGGAAGACGAGCTGGCGTTCTACGACGCCCTCGAGACCAATGACAGCGCGGTCAAGGTGCTGGGCGAGCCGACCCTCAAAGCGATCGCCCGCGAGCTGGTCAAGACGGTGCGCGCGAACATCACGATCGATTGGACCGTACGGGAGAACGTTCGCGCCCAACTTCGGGTCGTGGTCAAGCGCATCCTGCGGAAGTACGGCTATCCGCCGGACAAGCAAGAGAAAGCCACCCAGACCGTGCTCGAGCAGGCGGAAGTGCTGTCAGAAGGATGGACGATCGTATCCGGCAACTAAGTCATTCCTAGCATGGAGGTTGCCGTGAGAGCGAGCCGTTCCTCGCGGTCAAGTAGCGGTCAAGGAGACTCTCTCAGGAAGACGTGGTCACGGGCCTGGCCCTGCCGGCGCCGCGGGGGCTGCGGCGGCATCGCCGTAGCCGGTGAGCTCGACGTAGCCACGGGCCTTGACCGGCCGCCCGCCGTGGGTGCCAGTGGCGGTGACGGCGCCTTCCCAGTAGCGGAAGGAGAGGCGGAGCTCCTGGGCGGCGAGCAGCGGCTGCACGGTCAGGTCGAAGGCCGCGGGGCCGGCGCCTGGCAGCGTCAGGCGCCAGCCGGAGCGATAGCGGACGTGGCTGGACGGGCTGATCCAGGCGCCGGTGGCGGCGAACAGCACGGCCGCGAGGGGCACCCGGGTGATGCGGCCGTCCGGGGCGATCAGGGTGGCGAGGCTGGCCGGGTCGGCCTGGTCGGCGGCCCCGGCCGCCGCCGCCGGTGGGCGCCGGCGCAGGCGGTAGAGCATCAGCTCCCAGCCGTCGTCGAGCTGCAGGGCGAACCAATCCCAGCCCACCTCGCCGGCGGCCAGCGAGCTCGTGCTCCACTCGCGGTCCATCCAGGCCTGGCCGGTGACGGCGAGCCGCTCGGCGCCGACGCGCAGCGTGCCGGCGGCGGCGAGGCGCGGCAGGGAGTAGTAGTACGAGGCGTTGCCGGGCTCGGCGCTCTTCGCGGAGAGGCCGCGGTCGCCCTGCGGCACCGGCG
>DATNKH010000127.1:0-2496 GCA_035603475.1 Thermoanaerobaculia bacterium | reverse complement strand
AGCGGCAGGTAAGCCGCACCCGCCTTCAGGATCGCGAGCAGGCCGATCATCAGCTCGCACGAGGGCTCGGCGCAGATCCCGGCGATCCGCTCCGGTCCCAGGCCGATGGCGCGCAGCTCGCGGGCCAGCCGGTTGGCGCGCGCATCGAGCTCGCCGTAGGTGAGCGTCCGGGCGCTCCCGCCTCCGTCCACCGCCTCGCCGTCGTGCCCGATGATCGCCACCGCCGCGGGATCGCTGGCCGCCCGGCGCTCGAAGGGCTGGTGCACGAGGTCGCCGCCACCCGGCGGCCAGCCATCCTGGCACTCCAGGCTGTCCCGGCTCTCGCGCTCCAGACTCTCCACGCCGGTCCGCCAGCTCTCCTGGTCCGTGGCGGCCCATTCGATCACCACCTGGTGCCGCTCGGCCACGGAGAGCAGGTCGAGCTCGCGGAGCGGGCGATCCGGAGCGGCGACGATCCCGGTGAGCAGGGCATGCAGGCGGGTCAGCATCCGCAGGGCCGTCGCCGCATCGAAGAGATCGCTGTTGAAGCGCAGCGAGAGGCCGAGCCCGTCACCGGCGAAGTGGTTCTCGGCCGCGCTGACTCTCGGCAGCGCCGGCAGCGCCGGCATCGCATGCGTCGCCCGCATCGCCCGCGTCGTCCGCGTCGCCCGCATGGCGGGCCGGGCCGACGGCGCCGGCAGTGCCTGCAACGGGGCCGCCACCGCCGCCACCGCCGCCACCAGGCTGAGATCGAACTGCACGGCCCGGCGTTGCAGCGGAACCGATTCGAGGACCAGGCCGCCCAGGTCGAGGCCTGCTCCCCCTTCGCCGAGCGCGAAGCCGCCGAGGCCGTGCTCGCCTTGCCGCCGCTCACGGTAGAGCGCGAACATCACCTGGAAGATCGGCGAGCGGCCGGGATCGCGCTCGACTCCCAGGCGCTCGGCGAGGAGCGGGAAGGGGAGATCCTGGTGGGCGAAGGCCGCGAGCGCCTCCCGCCGCACCCGGCGCAACAGCTCGGCGAAGGTAGGACCGCCGCCGAGGTCGCCGCGCAGCACGACCGGATTGACCAGGTAACCGACCAGGCCCTCGAGCTCCGGCGCGCCCCGGCCCGCGGCAGGCGTCCCCACCAACAGCTCCTCCTGGCCGCTGGTGCGGTGAAGCAGCGCCAGGAAGGCGGCGAGCAGCGTCATGAACGGGGTGGCGCCGGCGCGGTTGCCGAGGGCCTGCACGCCGAGGGCGAGATCGCGGTCGAGCCAGAGCGAGCGCGAGCCGCCGCGGATGCTTTGGCGCGGTGGCCGCGGCCGGTCGGTGGGAAGCTCGATGGGCGGCGCCCGCGGCGGCAGCACGGCGCTCCAGTAGGACCAGAGGCGCTCCCCCTCCGGCCCCGCCAGGCGCTCGCTTTGCCAACGCGTGAAGTCGAGATAGGAAGCGGCGGGGGCGGGCGGCAGGGCGTCGCCGCGCAGCAGCGATCCCAGCTCGCCGAGCAGCACGCCGAGCGACCAGAAGTCAGCCACGATGTGGTGCACGGCGAGCACCAGCAGGTCGCCGGCGGCAAGTCCGACGGCGGGGTGCCGGAAGATTGCCACGCGCAGTAGCGGTCCCCTTGCGAGGTCGAAGGGCCGCTCTTCCTCCTCCAGCAGCCGCGCGCGCAGGCGCTCCTCGCTCCAGCCTGCCGCGTCTTCGTCGCTGAAGGTGAAGGCGGCTTCGCCGTGCACGACCTGCTCGGCACCTCCATCCTCGCGATCGCGCGGCTCGAACGTCGTGCGCAGGCTGGGATGGCGCGCGACCAGCTCCCGGAGCGCGCCGCGGAGACGCTGCCCGTCGAGCGCACCGTGCACGCGCGCCGCGCCGGCGATCACCAGGGACGGGTTGCCCGGCGCCATGCGGTCGAGGAACCAGAGCGCCCGCTGACCGTACGAGAGCGGGCCGCGGATGGCGCCGGCCGCACTTCCCGCAACACGCTTCTCCCCCGGTGTGGGCGGCGCCGCGAGCGGCGGCAGGACCGGCGCCGGCGGTGGGATGGCCGGCCGGACTGCGGCCGTGCCTGCGAGCAGCTCGCTCACCTGGGCGCAGAGCTCGACGAGGGTCGGGCCGGCGAGCAGATCGGCGAGCGGGACGTCCACGCCCAGCTCGCGCTCCAGCGTCCCCGTGAGCTCGGCCGCGGCGAGCGAATCGAGGCCGAGAGCGAGCAGCGAGCGATCGAGCGGGAGGTTCGCCGCCTCGACGCCGAGAGCCCGTGCCGCCTGCCGGCGCAGGGAGGCCATGAGCGGCGCGTCGCGTTGGCGCTCGTCCTCGGCTGCTTCGCTGATCACCGGCGGAGGCTTTCCTGTCGGGAACGCGACCATCGGTCAGCGTCGATCGGTGGCCGGGGCTCGGGTGGCGGCAAGACTTCCTGGTCCTGGATTTTATCAGCGGCGAATTAGAGCGTCGCGGCTGCTGCATGGAAACTGGCGTCACCTCTCGGTCTCGATGCGTCATTTTTCGTGCCTCGCGTTTCGCTCTGCTTGCATCAGCGCG
>DATNKH010000126.1:0-4391 GCA_035603475.1 Thermoanaerobaculia bacterium | reverse complement strand
CCGGGGCCGGCGTCAGGCGCGGCCGCGGAGTGCTCGGCTTCTACGCCGGCGACCTCGATCTCGAGCTCAGCCGGCGCAGCGGCCTGTGGGTCGAGACCAATCGCCCCGGCGACCCGGTCGACGTGATGCGGATCAACCTGGGCAGCCGCGAGCTGCCCCTGCTGACCCTGCACCGCGGCACCAACCTGGGAGAGGCGCAGCGGTTCTTCAAGCAACGGTCGCGGGGCGACTGGTTCCTGGACCGCCAGCTGCTCTGGTGGGGACAGGCCAGCGGGCCGCTGCTCGACCTGGCCGGCAGCCGCGTGATCACCGGCAGCCTGCTGGTCACCCTGAGCGGCACGCCGCGCATCGTGCGCCAGCATCTGTTCGCGGCCAACGGCGAGATCGACGCCCCCTCGTGGGCCGTGCTGGTCGGCCTCGCCGTGCTGCTCTTCAACGTCTACGCGGCGGCGGCGCTGATGGCGCTGTTCATGATCGTCGGCCTGTCGCGCGCGGTCAACCGGCTCAGCCGCGCGACCGACGCCGTCCGCCGCGGCGATTTCACCGTCCGCATCCCGGGCGGGCGGCGGGACCAGATCGGCGATCTGCAGCGCACCTTCAACGAGATGGCGGCGAACCTCGAGACGCTGGTCGCCGCCTCGGCGCAGAAGGAGCTGCTCGAGAAAGAGCTCTCACTGGCTCGCGACCTGCAGAACAGCCTGATCCCGAGCAACCTGCCGAGCGGCGAGGGCGTCGAGTTCGCCACCCTCTTCGAGCCTTCGGCGGCAATCGGCGGCGACTACTTCGACGTCCTGCGGCTGTCGGAGCGTGAGATCGCGGTGATCATCGCCGACGTCTCCGGGCACGGCCTTTCGACCGGTCTGCGCATGGCGATGCTCAAGGCGGCGCTGCTGATCCTGATCGAGGAGACCCGCAAGCCGGAAGAGATCCTGCGCCGCCTCGACGCCGTCGTGCGCTCCAACGCAGAGGGCCGCTGCTTCGTCACCGCCACCCTGGCCATGTTCGACCTGCGGGAGGGGCGCCTCACCCTCACCAACGCCGGCCACCCGCCAACCTACATCGTGCGCGGCGGCAGGGTCCAGGAGATCCTCCTCCCCAGCTCCCCCCTCGGCGCTCTCGGCCACAGCTACGCCCGCCGCGAGCTGACCCTGGACCGCGGCGACGTCGTCGTCTGGCTCTCCGACGGCGTCTTCGAGGAGACCAACTCGGAAGGCGAGCCGTTCGGCTACGACCGCATCGAGACGGCCCTCGCCGCTGCCGCCAAGCAGCCGGGAGCGGCCGGTGCCGCAGGCGGCACGTCGGCAACAGGTTCCAGGAGGCGCGCCCTGGCCGCCGCCGGCGCCAGCGGCGGGGCCGGTGCCGTTGCCCACCTGGCGGGCGCCCACCTGGCCGAGCCCAGCGCCGCCGCCGTGCGCGACCGCCTGCTGGCAGCCGTTGCCGCCCATGTCGGCACCCAGCCGCCCACCGACGACCGCACCGTGGTCGTGATGCGCTGGGGAGGCCCGCTCACGGTCGCCCTGGAAGCCACCGCGGAGGCAGCGGCAGTGCCGGCTTGAGTCGTCCTCACTTCGAGAGCTTCGCGGCGCGCTCCCGGCGATCCAGCCACACCAGCAGCCCCTGAACCCCCGAAAGCAGCAAGCCGATGAACAGCGACGTCCGGTAGTCGGGCGGCGGTCCCTTGCGGGCGAGCACGAGGATCCCGTGCAGCACGTTGGGGTAGAGGACGACTCCCCAGAGCCAGGTCGAGAAGCGCACGAACCAGGGGCGCCGGTCGACGGGCTCCGTGCCACGCGGACGCTTCCAGGGCTTGCGGGTGGCGAGCCCGGCGACCACGGCGAGGCCCAGGACGGCGGCGGCGACCGCGGTGCGGAGCTTCTCGCCATGCCAGGCGCCGAAGCCGTCGAGGATGCCGACGAGGGCCGGGTAGGCGACGAGCGCCAGGAGCGCCGCGGCCATCGCGAGCACCCAGAGCGGCGCTTGCTCGATCGGGATCTCGCCGGCGATGGAGCGACGCTCGGGCATGGCGCGCGGAGGCTGGGCTAGCGTCCCGCTCGGGCCACTAGCCGCCCTGGATCCGCTTGATGGCTGCTTGCCTCAGCGGCATGCTGGTGGCGGCGCCCTTGGCAATGGTTCGCACCTCGTGGTCCGGCAGGGTCGCCAGGATGCGCAGCGCGAACGGCACCGGCAGCTTCGGGTTGTGGATCAGCGCGACGCGCACGTCGAGGTTCGCGGCCCAGGTGCTGGTCTTCAGGATCAGCTCGGCTGCCTGGAACGAGAGATACGACGACTTGGCGACCCGCACCACCTCGTCGATCGACAGCCGCGGATTCTTGAGCAGCGCGAAGAGCACCTGGGCATCGCTCTCCTGAACGAGCAGAGTGCGCGTCACCCGGTCGGCTTTCGGCGCGAGAAGGATCTTCTGCGGCGGCGTCAGACCGCGGACCTTCTCCCAGAGCGTCGTCGTCTCCGGCTCGCTCGCTGCCGGCTCCCCCGCGGGCTTGGCGGGAAGCTCTGCCGGCTTGGCGAGGAGCGCCGCAACCACGCTGGCCGGATTGCCTTCGAACTGCAACGCCAGTCCGCCGGGCGGCGAGCCGACGACGACGGCCGCCACCGCCGTCTCACCTCGCCCGAACAGCCGCAGCGCCACCGTCACCTTCGCGAACGCCGCCAACGGCCCCGCGGGCTGTAAGAAGAGCCCACCCACCGACAAGTGGGCGCGCTCCTCGGCGCGCAGCTCTTCCTCGCTCTCGAACTCGAGGACGAACGCCTGCGGTCCGGTCTGGGAGAGCTTCACCTGCTATTTCGGCTGCGCACTGGCGTTACGCGGATCGTCGGCCGGATTGACGTAGTGGATGTCGAAGGGGCCTTCGCCGTGGATCTGGAGGATGGTCGTGCCCGTGGTCCAGATGAAGTGGTTCATCTTGGCCGGTGTGACGGTGAAGCCTCCCACGGGCAGCGTCCAGCCGCCAGTCGTGTCGAACCTCTCGCCCATGCCGCGATGGAGCTCGCCCTCGAGGACCGTGACGTGCTCGACGGTGCTGTGCCAGTGGGGCATGACCTTGTAGCCGTCTGGCAGCCGCAGGCGGTAGGTGAACAGGCCGGGTTTGGCGGGATCTCCCTCCAGCACGGCCCTCTCGGCCCCGCGCGGGAGGGCAGGCGGCGCGGGAGCCCACACCAGGTCCTTCGGCGTAAAGCTCGCTCCATGCTCGGTCGTGGATGCGGCTCCCCCCGCGGCACCGGCCGCCAACGCCAGCAAGAGGACGAAGCCGGCGAACATCGAGACTCTACGGGCCATTGCCATCCTCCTTCTGTTGGAGATAGAAAACCCTGCTGGCACCTTGACCTGCTGCCATGCTATTCCCTTCGCGGGCACTGTCAAGCCTGCTTTCCGCAGCCAGTCCGGCCACCTGCCTTCACGCGGTGTGCGCTCGGCCGCGCGGTGCATGCTTCCCGTGCATTCGCCGGCGCGCGACCGCCTTGCGGTACAGTTGGTCGGGCCGCACGCAGGACGGAGCGGCACGTACAGGGCGACGATGTTCTTTGATGGACGGCAGACGCAGGTCGCGCCGGCACCGCAGCCCGGTGCGCCTCAGAGAAGCGGTCGGACGAGGTCGTCGAAGTCGGCGAACGTCCTGCTCCCGATCAGGAAGCGCCGCAGGTGCCCCCGGCGATCGAAGACGAAGGTCGCGGGGCGGCCTTGGTACGCGATGTGGGCGATGGCGCCTGTCACGCGGTATCTTACCGCGGCGCCCGAAGCGCGGCGGCCGCCGGGGGCAGCACCGTCCCGGGGCGCCGCCGCCAGGGACCACTGGCGAAACCACCGACCCCTTCCGGCGTAGGGCGTAGGGAACCTGTCGAGGAGACTCCATGCCGCATCGCAAGCTCGCCTCCGCCGCTCTCGCCGCCGCCCTCGCCGCCGCTCTCGTGGCTACCCTTGCAGCCGCCCGCGAAGCCTCCACCGCCGCGCCGGCGTCGGCGCCGGCGCCGGCGCCCATGTCACGGAGATGGCAGGGCAAGCTCTCGCCCTGCACCTTGCCGGACAAGGGGGGAGAGGCCCTGTGCGGGACGTACGAGGTCTTCGAGAACCGCGAGACCCACTCCGGCCGGAAGCTTTCCCTGCGGATCGTTCTCCTCCCGGCGACGGGGCCCGCCCAGGCGGCCGACCCGATCTTCTTCCTTGCTGGAGGCCCGGGGGAGGGGACGACGGAATCGGCGTCGGCGCCGGAGCTCGTCCACTCCCCCATGCGGACGCTGCGCGACCTCGTCTTCGTCGATACGCGTGGCACCGGAAGGTCGAACCCGCTCTCCTGCCGGATCTGGGGCGACGGCACCCGGCTCGACCACATCTTCCCCCTCGACGCCGCGATCGCCTGCCGCGACGAGCTGCGGAA
>DATNKH010000125.1:0-4318 GCA_035603475.1 Thermoanaerobaculia bacterium | reverse complement strand
GGCGGCGGTCGAGCGCAGCTCCTCCGACGGGCGGAAGCGATCGCCGGCCGCGCCCTCGAGGCGTTCGAGAGTGGCGACGATCTGCGGCAGCCCCTGCTGGTCGGCCCAGCGACAGAGGCCGCCGCGGAAAGGCGGGAAGCCGGTGCCGAAGATCATCGCCAGGTCGAGCTCTCCGGAGGTCCGCACGACCTGCTCTTCGAGGCAGCGCGCCGCCTCGTTGACCATCGGCAGCACCATGCGATCGGCCATGGCCTCGAGCTCGCGAGCTCCCGCGCCGTCCACACGACCGGCATGCCCCGCGTGCTTCGGGTCCAGGCCGAGCGCCGTGTAGACCGCCGGGTCGGGCTCCTGGCGCTCGCGCCCCTCGTAGCGGTAGATGCCCTTGCCGTTCTTGACTCCCAGGCGGTCGCCGTCGCTCAGGCGGTCGAGCCAACCCGGTAGCCGCACCCGGTCGGCGAAGGCGCCGGCCATGATGTGGGCGACCTTGCCGGCGACGTCGATGCCGACCTCGTCGGTCAGGGCGAGCGGCCCGATGGGCATGCCCCATTCGACCATCGCGCGGTCGATGTCCTCGATGCGGTAACCCTCGTCGAGCAGCCAGAACGACTCGATGGAGTAGAACGTCAGCAGCCGGTTGACCAGGAACCCGGGACTGTCCTTGACCAGGACGGGCGTCTTGCCGAGGCGGCGGGTGAAGTCGAAGACGGTGTTGACCGCCGAGGGGTCCGCGCCGTCGGGGACGATCACCTCGACGAGCGGCATGCGGTGCACCGGGTTGAAGAAGTGCATGCCTACGACCCGCTCCGGCCGCGGCGTCTTGTCGCGGATGTCGCGGATCGGCAGCGAGGAGGTGTTGGAAGCCAGCACCGCTCCCTCGGACACCTGCGCCGCCAGCTCGGCGAACACCGCCTGCTTGACGTCGAGCTTCTCGACGATCGCCTCGATCACCAGGTCGACGCGCCGGAAGCCGCTCCAATCGAGGGTCGGGCGCAGCAGGGCCATCTTGCGCCGCATCGCCGGAGGGTCGAGGCGGCGGCGCTTCACCTGGCGGTCGAACAGGCCCGCGGCGTGGCTCATGCCGGCCGCGAGGGCCTCGTTGCGGACGTCCTTCATGCGCACCGGCAGGTCCGTCTCGGCGGCGATCAGCTGGGCGATGCCGCCGCCCATGGTGCCGGCGCCGAGCACGGCGGTCTCGCGCACCGGGCGCGGCTCGCCACCGGGCAGCCCGGGCTCGCGCTTGGCCTCCTCGGTGAGGTGGAAGACGTGCACCAGGTTCTTGGTGACCGGCGAGGGGGCCAGGTCGGACACCGCCCGTGCCTCGGCGTCGAAGCCGGCGCGCAGGCCGTCCTCGATCCCCACCCGCACCACCTCGATGGCGCGCAGCGCCGCCGGGTAGTGGCCGCGGGTCTGCTCGAGGGTCTTCTTGCGCGCCTGGTCGAAGACGATGTGGCGGCCAATCGGGTTGCCCTCGAGCAGCACGGTGCGCAGGCCGCCGGGGCGCTTGCGCGGCCGGAGGGTCGGCGGCCGCGGCGGCGGCGCCATGGCCGCGGTGACCGCCGGGGACGCCGAAGGCGCCCCGGAGGCCGTCAGCATGCGCTCGCGGGCGAAGTCGCGCACCAGGTCGAGGAAGCGGGCGTCGGGCAGCAGCGCGTCGACCAGGCCGAGCTTCAGCGCCTGCCGGCCGGAGACCGTCTTGCCGGTCAGGATCAGGTCGAGCGCGGCGGCGATGCCGATCAGCCGCGGCAGCCGCGTCGAGCCGCCCCAGGCGGGGACGATTCCCAGGCGCACCTCGGGCAGGCCGATGCGGGTGTCCGCGCGGTCGCTCGCCACTCGCCAGGTCGAGGCGAGGGCGATCTCGGTGCCGCCGCCCAGCGCCACGCCGCGGATGGCGGCGACGGTGGGGAAGGGCAGCTCCGCCCAGGCCCCGAACAGCCGGTGACCGATGCGCGAGCCGGCCTCGGCCTCGACCGGGTCGGTGACGCGGGCGATCTCGTCGACGTCGGCGCCGGCGATGAAGCCGCCCGGCTTGCCCGACAGCAGCACCAGGCAGCCGATGTCGCGCCGCGCCGCCAGCTCGTCGAGCACGCGCTCGAGCTCGGCCAGGGCGGGCCGCCCGAAGACGTTGACCTTCTTGCCAGGCAGATCGAAGGTCAGCGTCGCCAGGCGGTCCGCGCCGATGTTCAGCTGAAAAATGGGAGCCATCTCAGGAACCGCCGCCCTGCGACGCTTCCGCCTCGGCGTAGACGCGATCGATGATCTCGCCGTACTTCTGGTTGATCACGCGCCGCTTGACCTTCTGGGTCGGCGTCAGCTCGCCGGTCTCCAGGGTCCACTCGCTCGGCAACAGGTCCCAGGCCACGATCTTCTCGAAGCCGGGCAGGTGGGCGTTGACCTTGGCGACCTCGGCCGCGTAGAGGTCCCGCACGCGGGCATCGCGTAGCAACTCGTCGACGTTGCCGCCGTGCACGCCGTTCTTCGCCGCCCAGGCCTTGAGGTGATCGAACTCCGGCACCAGCAGCGCCGACAGGAACTTGCGGCGGTCGCCGATGACCACCGCCTGGGCGATGAACGGGCTGCTCTTGAGCTCGTTCTCGAGCGGCGCCGGCGCGATGTTCTTGCCGTACGCGTTGACGATCAGCTCCTTCTTGCGGTCGGTGATGCGCAGGAAGCCCTCGCCGTCCACCTCGCCGATGTCGCCGGTGTGGAACCACCCTTCGGAGTCGATCGCCTCCGCCGTCTCCTTCGGCAGGTTCCAGTAGCCCTTCATGATGTTGGGGCCGCGCGCCAGGATCTCGCCGTCGGCGGCGATCTTGACCTCGACCCCCGGGATGACGCGGCCCACGGTGCCCATCTTGACGCCGGTCGCGCCGCTGCAGGAGATGATCGGCGAGGTCTCGGTCAGGCCGTAGCCCTCGTAGATCGGGATGCCGGCGCCCCAGAAGAACTCGGCCACGTCGCGGCCGAGCGGCGCGCCGCCCGACATCGCGAAGCGGAAGCGGCCGCCCAGCCGCTCGCGGATCTTGGCGAAGACCAGCTTGTCGGCCAGCCCGAGCTTCCAGCCGAGCAGGCCGGGCGGGCGCTCGAGCTTGAGCCGCCAGGGCAGCGCCTCGCGGCCGACCGCGACCGCCCAGCTGAAGATGCGCTGGCGGATCGGCGAGCTGGCGGCGACGCTCTCCTGCACCCGCGCCAGGACCTTCTCGTAGACGCGCGGCACCGAGACGAAGACCTCGGGCCGCACCTCGAGCATGTTCTTCGGCACCGTCGCCACCGATTCGGCGTAGGCGATGGGGCAGCTCTTCAAGAAATAGACGTAGTCCGTGGTGCGCTCGAAGGAGTGCGACAGCGGCAGGAAGGAGAGTGCGACATAACCGTCCTCGAACGGGATCACGGTCAGCCCGCCCTCGATGTTGGAGGCGATGTTGCCGTGGGTCAGCATGACGCCCTTCGGCTGGCCGGTGGTGCCGCTGGTGTAGATGAAGGTGGCGAGGTCCTCGGGGCGGGCGGCGCGGGCGGCGGCCTCGAAACGCGCTACGTCGGGATCGGCGCCGCGCTCGAACAGCTGCTCCAGGGTCATGACCCGCCCGTCGTCGCTGGTGCCGCGGATCAGCACGTAGTGCCGGACGTCCGGCAGCTCGGCGGCGTGGGAGAGCAGCCCCTCGAGGTGCGCGGTGGTCTCGGCGAACACCACCTTGGCGCCGCAGTCGTGGACGATGTAGGCCGCCTGCTCCGGCAGCAGGGTCGGGTAGACCGGCACCACCACGCCACCGATGCAGAGGGTGGCGAAGTCGACGGTCGGCCAGTGGGGACCGTTCTCGGCCATCAGCGCGACCCGGTCGCCGCGCTCGACGCCGAGATCCGTCAGGGCCTTGGCCAGCCGCCGCACGCGGTCCACGAGCTCGGCGGTCGAGAGAGGCTGGTAGCTGCCGCCGACCTTGTGCAGCAGGCAATCCGCCCTGCCGTAGGTCGCGACCTTGAGGAACAGCTCCGTGAGAGTGGTTACCGCCATGGGTCCTCCCGAGGGGCAGTGAGCGCGAGACAGGCGAGACAGGCCGGGATTGTACAGCACGCGGCGGCTTGACCGCCCCGGCGCGGGGCGGTATCCTCCATCGTTCTTGCGCAACTCGCCGCCCGCTGCCGGCGGTGAGACCGTCCGTAACCGCCGGGGCGTAGCTCAGCTTGGTAGAGCGCACGGTTCGGGACCGTGAGGCCGGAGGTTCAAATCCTCTCGCCCCGACCATCTCCCGCCAGATCGTAAGAAGCACACCCCCTTGCCCGGTGCGGCCGGCATCGCCTCCGGAGCGCCGGGGTGTCGCGCAAC
>DATNKH010000124.1:0-2037 GCA_035603475.1 Thermoanaerobaculia bacterium | reverse complement strand
GGAGACGACATGAAGCGCTCGCTCGCCGCCGGCGAGCCGGTCACCGTACCGCTGCCGGCGACGATCGCCGACGCGCTGATGACCATGCGGCCGGCGGCGCGCACGCTGGCGATCGTGCGGGCGCTGGCCGAGGACGTCCTGACCGTCTCCGACCTCGAGCTGCGCCGGGCGATGGCGCTGCTCGCCTCGCGGCTGAAGCTGATCGTCGAGCCCGGTGGGGCGGCCGGATTCGCGGCGCTCCTGCACGGCAAGGTCCCCGGGGTCGCCGGGCGGCGGATCGGCGTCGTGCTCTCAGGAGGCAACGTCGACCTCGAGCGGTTCGGGAGCCTCGTCGCGGGCCTCCCGTCCTGAAGAGACCCGCCTAGCGCGACCCTGCGGGAGGGGTGCCCGGAGGCGGCGCCAGATGCGTGGTGAAGAAGGCCAGGATGCGCTCTTGCAGGGCGCGTTGGACGGTGGCGTCGGGGACCATGTGGGTGAAGCCGGGGAGGACCAGGAACTCGTAGGGGCGGCCGGCGCGGAAGAGGGCGTCGGTCAGCTTGAGGCTGTGCATGAAGTAGACGTTGTCGTCCGCCGTGCCGTGGATGACGAGCAGCGGCACTCGGAGGTCGGGGCACCAGGTCTCGACCGCGCTGTGGCGGTAGGCTTCCGGGTTGGCCTGCGGCAGGCCGAGGTAGCGCTCGGTGTAGTGGGTATCGTAGTCCCGCCAATCATTGACCGGGGCCCCGGCGACCGCCGCCCGGTA
The DNA here is from genome assembly GCA_035603475.1 of Thermoanaerobaculia bacterium. Taxonomy (GTDB): domain Bacteria; phylum Acidobacteriota; class Thermoanaerobaculia; order Multivoradales; family UBA5704; genus JASLEW01. The sequence continues at coordinate 1,295 of DATNKH010000124.1, read as the reverse complement.
GACGTCGGGGCGGCGCATCGCGGCCATCGCGGAGAAGTAGCCGCCGAAGGACCAGCCGAAGATCCCGGCGCGGGCGAGGTCCATCTCCGGGTACCTCGCGCCGGCCGCCTGCAGGCCGGCCACCTGGTCGGCGAGCGGAATGTCGATCAGGTTGCCCTTGATGGCGCGCTCCCACGCCCTGCCGCGCCCCGGGGTGCCGCGGCCGTCGAGGGTGAGGACGATGAAGCCGTGGTCGGCGATCCACTGGTCGAGCAGGTACGGCCCCCAGGGCTCGCGGCGGACGGTCTGGACGTGGGGTCCGGCGTAGACGCTCACCAGCACCGGGTACCGGCGGCCAGCCTCGAAGCTCCGCGGACGGAAGATCGCGGCGTTGAATGCCAGCGGGCCGAGCCTGGTCAGCTCGAGGTTGGGGAAGAACGGCGGCCTCTCGGCGACGGAGCGGAGCCGCCCGGTCTCGCCGCCATCCCGGCCTCGCACGCTCCAGAGGCGCTCGCCGGAGAGCAGCGTCTCCGACCAAACCGAGGCGCTGCCGTCGCGGGCGAAGACGGCGGCGTGCATGCCCGGCTCGCGGGTCAGCGGGGCCGGCTGACCGCCGCCCAGCGGCACGCGCCACAGCTGCTCCTCGGTCGGATCGGCGCTGGCGACGACGTAGGCGGCGCCGCCGGCGGTGTCGACACCGGCGAGTGCCCGCAGGCCGAAGTCCGGCGGGGTCAGCCAGCGCCGCGGGGCGCCGTCGCTGCCGCGCAGCTCGAGGCGGGGCTCGCCGGTGCGCTCGCTGATCCACAGCAAGCCGGAGCCGTCCTCGAGCCAGCGGGGAACCGTGGGCAGGAGGTTGAGCCAGGCGGCGTCGCTCTCCATGAGCAGGGTGCGGGTGGCGCCGGTCGCAGGGTCGGCGGCCAGGAGCCGCTCCTCCGTCTGCTCCCGGTTCTGTACCAGGAGGGTGAGAGGTCCGCCGCGCTGCCAGCGCACCGCCGCCAGGTAGGGGTAGCGGGTGCGGTCCCATGTGACCCACGCCGTTGCACCTCCGGCGGCGGGCACGACGCCCAGCCGTGCCACGGCGTTGTCCCGGCCTGGCCGCGGGTAGGGCCACGCGTCGGCCTGGCGCTCGGGGTGCATCGGGTCGGCGATGTGAAAGACCTCGACCCGGCTGGTGTCCGCCTCCTCGTACGCCAGGGCCTGGCCGTCGGGTGACCACCAATAACCCTCGTGACGGTCCATCTCCTCTTGTGCCACGAACTCGGCAAGGCCGTGAGTGAGGGTCGGCGTGGCGCCGGTGGTCAGGCGGCGCTGGGATC
>DATNKH010000123.1:0-10150 GCA_035603475.1 Thermoanaerobaculia bacterium | reverse complement strand
CGCCAGCGCCTTCGTGCCGCCGCCGCCCGGCGCCGGAGCCGCCGCGGCGATGAACGCGCCGCCGCGGGCTCTGGCCACGGCCGAGCTCACCACAGAGCCCTCGCCGCCCGCCAAGGGTTCCAACCTGGTGCGCGTCAAGCTGACCGGCCAGGACGGCAAGCCGATCGCGGGGGCGGAGGTGACGGTCACGTTCTCCATGCCGGCGATGCCCGCCATGGGCATGGCGGCGATGAAGACCGTCGTCGCCGCGGGCGAGAAGGGCGCCGGCATCTACGAGGGCAAGGGCGAGCTCGCCTCGGGCGGCACCTGGCAGGTCAACGTGATGGCGCGCCAGCACGGCCAGGTCGTCGCCCGCCGGCAGCTCTCGCTCTCGGCGACGGGAGGGATGTGAGGTGATCCGGCGGACCATCGACTGGTGCGCGGACAACCGCTTCCTGGTGTTCGCGGGCGTGCTGCTGCTGGTGGGGGCCGGCATCTGGTCGCTCGGCCGCATCCCGCTCGACGCGCTCCCCGACATCTCCGACGTCCAGGTGATCGTGCACACCAGCTGGGAGGGCGAGCCGCCGAGCCTGATTGAAGACCAGGTGACCTATCCCATCGTCACCGCGCTGCTCGCCGCGCCGCACGTCAAGGCGGTCCGCGCTCAGACCATGTTCAACGACTCGTACGTCTTCGTGGTCTTCGAGGACGGCACCGACATCTACTGGGCGCGCTCGCGGGTCGTCGAGTACCTGCAGACGATCGCCGGCCGCCTGCCCGAGGGCGTGCATCCGGCGATCGGCCCGGACGCGACCGGCGCCGGCTGGGTTTACGAGTACGTGCTGGTCGACCACGGCCACCGCCACAGCCTCGCCGATCTGCGCAGCCTCCAGGACTGGCAGCTGCGCTACCAGCTGGAGACCGTGCCCGGCGTCGCCGAGGTGGCGAGCATCGGCGGCTTCGTCCGCCAGTACCAGGTGCAGCTCGATCCCAACCGGCTGCTCGCCTACGGCATCCCGCTCTCGACGGTCATCGACCGGGTCAAGGCGAGCACCAACGAGGTCGGCGGCCGCGTGCTGGAGCTCTCCGGCACCCGCTACATGATCCGCGGTGTCGGCTATCTGCGCTCCCTCGCCGACCTCGAGAACGTGCCGTTGACGACGAAGAACGGCACGCCGGTGATGATCCGGGACGTCGGCACCGTCGCCTTCGGTCCCGACATCCGCGAGGGGGTCGCTGAGTGGCAGGGAGAGGGCGAAGCCGTCGGCGGCATCGTGGTCATGCGCTACGGCATGAACGCGCTCAACGTGATCGACGGCGTCAAGCGGAAGCTGGCGGCAATCAAGGAGACGCTGCCGCCCGGCGTCGCTGTCGTCGCCGGCTACGATCGCGCCGGATTGATCGAGGATTCGATCCGCACCTTGCGGCGCGACCTGCTCGAGGAAGCGGTCATCGTCAGCCTGGTGATCGTCGTCTTCCTGTTTCATTTTCGCTCGGCGCTGATCCCGATCCTGACGCTGCCGATCGCGGTGGTGGCGTGCTTCATTCCAATGTTCTACCTGCACGTCAGCTCCAACATCATGTCGCTGGGCGGGCTGGCGCTGGCCATCGGCGTGCTGGTGGATGCGGCGATCGTGATGGTCGAGAACGGCTACCGGCATCTCGCCGAGCGGGCGCCGGCCGCGGCGGGTGCGCCGGCCGCGGCGGAGCTCACCGAGCGGGAGCGGCGGCGGGTGCTGATCGACGGCGCGAAGCAAGTAGGACCGGCACTCTTTTTCTCGCTACTGATCATCGTGGTCTCCTTCCTGCCGGTCTTCCTGCTCGAAGCGCAGGAAGGGCGGATGTTCCGGCCGCTGGCGTGGACCAAGACCTTCGCGGTGGGCTTCTCGTCGCTGCTGGCGATCACCCTGGTGCCGGTCCTGATGGTCCTCTTCATCAAGGGGAAGCTGCGCCCGGAAGCGCGGAACCCGGTGTCGCGCGTCACCCAGGCCCTGTACCTGCCGGTCCTCCGGCTGTGCCTGAGGTACAGGAAGACCACGTTGCTCGTCAACCTGCTGTTCCTGGCGGTGACGTTTCCCCTGATCTTCAGGCTCGGCAGCCAGTTCATGCCGGCCCTCTACGAGGGCTCGTCGCTCTACATGCCGACGGCCCTGCCCGGGATCTCGATCACCCAGGCCGGCGTGCTGTTGCAGGAGCAGGACCGCATCCTGCGCTCGTTCCCGGAGGTCGCGACCGTGTTCGGGGCCGCGGGGCGCTCGGACAGCGCGACCGACAACGCGCCGCTCGACATGTACGACACGACGATCATGCTCGAGCCGCGCGAGCAATGGCCGCCGGGCATGACCTACGAGCGGCTCGTCAAGGCCATGGACGAGAAGCTGCAGTTCCCCGGGCTCACCAACACCTGGACGATGCCGGTCGAGAACCGGCTCGACATGGCGCTGACCGGCATCAAGACGCCGGTGGGGATGAAGGTGCAGGGTCCCTCCCTCGACGGCATCCAGCAGCTCGGAGCCCAGCTGCAACGGGTGCTGTCGCGGCTGCCGGAAGTGCGCTCCGTCTTCGCCGAGCGGGTCGCGCAAGGCTTCTACGTCGACGTCGAGGTGGATCGCGCCGCGGCCGCCGCCTACGGCCTGACCGTCGCCGACGTCCAGCAGGCCGTCGCATCCGGGATCGGCGGCATGAACGTCGCGCAGAACGTCGAGGGGCGAGAGCGCCACCCCATCAGTGTCCGCTACCAGCGCGACTTCCGCGACGACGTCGACGAGCTGCGCCGGGTGCTGATCGCCACCCCCTCCGGCGCGCAGATCCCGATCGGCCAGGTGGGCAAGGTCTCCTTCTCGCGCGGCCCGGCGATGGTCCGCGACGAGGACGGCGAGCTGACCGGCTACGTCTACCTGGACCTCGGCACCAAGGACTACGGCGGCTTCGTCGAGCGGGCGTCGCGCCGGCTGCGGACGGAGCTGTCCTTGCCGGTGGGCTTCACCTGGCGCTGGTCGGGCGAGTACGAATTCGAGCTGCGCGCCAAGCAGACCCTGAAACTGATCCTGCCGGTGGTGTTCTGCGTCATCTTCCTGCTGCTGTACATGATCTTCCATTCGGTCACCGAGACGCTGGTGCTGATCTTTCCGACGTTCTATGCGATGACCGGCGGCCTGATCCTGCAATGGCTGCTCGGCTACGAGCTCAGCGTCGCGGTCTGGGTCGGCTACATCGCCCTCTTCGGCATCGCCGTCGAGACTGGCGTGGTCATGGTGATCTATCTTCACGCGGCCCTCGACCAGCGGCTGGCCGGAGGCGCGCCGCTACGGCACGAAGACATCCAGGAGGCGGTCATCGCCGGCGCGGTCCAGCGTCTGCGGCCGAAGCTGATGACGGTGACCGCGGTGCTCGCCAGCCTGATCCCCATCCTCTGGGAGAGCGGCATCGGCGCGGACGTGATGAAGCCCATCGCCGCCCCCATCGTCGGCGGCATGGTCACCTCGACGATTCACGTGTTGATCCTCGTGCCGGTGTTCTTCTCTCTCATGAAGGAGAGGGAGCTCCGCCGCGGCACGCTGCGGCAAAGCGGCCGCGACGGCCGGGAGCAATGACTGGGTAGTGGCTGCAAGGACTGGACTGCCGCTGTTACGGCTTCTCGGCCAGGAGGATCAGCTCGCCCATGTAGAAGGGCAGGCTGGCCGCTCTCGCGGCGCGCGGGAGGATGCCATAGAGAGGCGTGAGCAGGCGGTGGAATTCCGGGCCGAAGGTCTGCAGCATCTCGTAGACGTAGGCGACGGGCAGGGGCTTCCAGTGGTTCAGCACGCGGACGTCGTGCAGGCCGACGCGTGCGACCGCTTCCCGGAGGGCCCGGCTCGAGAAGAGATGGATGTGCTCCACCGGCTCGTACAGCGGCCAGTATCTCCCCATGACGCGCGCCAGCAGCGAGCCGCTGTTCGGGGTCTGCACGATCAGCGTGCCGCCGGGAGCCAGCAGCTCCGCGCAGCGGCCGAGGAGGCGCATCGGATCGGTCACGTGCTCGACGACGCCGAGCAGGCTGACGACGTCGAAGAGGCGCTGCGGGAAACGGTCGCCGTGGAGATCGGCCTGGAAGATCCGCCCGGGCAGGCGCCGGCTGGCCACCTCGACGGCCTCCGGCTGGAGCTCGAGGCCGTAGACGTCCCAGCCGTGCCGCTCGAGCAGCTGCAGGAAGCAGCCGGTGAAGCAGCCCACGTCCAGCACCGATGGGTGCGGCGCCCGCAGGCGCGGCTGCAGCAGCTCGAGATACTGCCGCTCCACGGCCTGGTACTCCTGCTCGAAGCGCCGCCGGAGCTCGTAGTTGCCGGCGGCGAACTTGCGGGCGTAGTGGGCTGCGATCGCGGCGGCGTCGGGCACCGGGTAGGTCGACACCAGGCCGCACCGTGGACAGCGGTGATAGCGATGGCCGCGATAGCCGAAGATCCGCCGTTGCGCGGTCCCGCAGACGCAACAGACTTCTGCCGGCGGCTCCGCGGTCATCGCTGCCTCGTCTCCGTCCCCTCGCCGCCGGGCTTGCCCGTCGAGCGCTTCCACCAGGCGATCGCCAGCAGCTCGCGGAGCCGCCGCGGCGGGACATCGTAGAGGGGCAGCAGCAGACCGAAGGAGCTCCCCAACCTGCAGGACTCGCCGGTCACCCCGGCCGCGCGCGCCCAAGGCGCCAGGTCCTCCGCGCGGCCGCTCACCAGGGCCCAGCGCACCGGTGCCGGCGGCAGCCGCTCGATCTCGTGGCGGAAATCGGTGGTCGCGTCGATCGGGATCGCCAGGACCCTCTCGCGGGACAGGAAGTTCAGGGGGTAGACCAGCCAGTAAGGGCCGATGACCGCGGTCACCTGGCGCTGCTCGAGGAGGCGCAGCGCCCGCAGGTCCTCGACGGCGTCGGCCGCCCATTGCTGCCGCTTCGCCGTCCAGGGCCAGAGGGTGCTGGCCAGGTTGAACGCCAACACCGCGGCGGCCAGGGTGGCGGCGAGGGCCGGGGAGCGCCTGGCCAGCCGATGGAGCGAGAGCGCGAAGAGGACCGGCACGACCAGGTAGATCGGCATGACGTAGCGCACCGGGAGGGCGCGCACGCTGCCCGCGAACGAGACCAGGTAGACGCCGGCGGACGCCGCGATCACCAGGACGCACAGCGGCAGGGCGGCGCGCTCGACGGCGGCGGTGGCGCCGTCCTCCGGCTCCGCGGCCTCCGGGTCCGTGGCGGCCGGGTCCGTGGCGGCCGGGTCCGTGGCTCGCCCCCCCTGCGCGGCGGCATGGCGCCACAGCCTGGGAATCGCCAGGATGGCGAAGAGCGACAACCCGACCGAGATCAGCAGGACCGGCAGGTGGAGCAGCCGCTGCACGGGGTTGAGCGGGAGGCTGCCGTCGAAGCCGTCGGTCGAGGCCAGCAGCTGGGGCAGGTTCACTCGCACGAGGTAGCGCGCGTTGTCGAGCGCCGCCGCCAGCCCCGCCACCGGCCGCAGGGCGAAGTTGTCCAAGAGAGATGGGAAGGAATAGCGGAGGTTGAAGACGATCCACGGCAGGGCACCCAGCACGGCGCCGAGCGCGGTCAGCGACCAGAAGCGGCGGCGCGCGGCCAGCCGCGGCCGGTGCCAGGCCAGCCATGCCAGCGCCGGCCCGGAGCACACCAGGGTCTGCGCCGAGGCCCACCAGCCGATCCCGAGCGACACCCCCAGCGCGAAGCAGGTCGGCCAGCCCCTCCTTCCGCCGGCGCGCGCCGGCCCCGCGTCCGGCGCCGGAGCAAGGGGGGTGGGAGAGATGCCGGCGAGGCGAGCCGCCAGCCACAGCGTCGTGGCGCAGACCAGCAGGACCTCGGGGTAGCCGTTCGGCATGTAGGTCCAGACGGTGACCGCCGCCGGCGGCAGAGCGGCGAAGGGGAGGCCCCACATCGCGAGCCTCGCGCCCAGCAGCTCGCGCAGGAAGAGGGTCCAGGCCGCGAGCAGCAGGATCTGGACGATCATCGGGCCGGCGGCCAGGGTGGCGCGCGAAGCGCCGAAGAGCAGGAAGAGCAGTCCCGCCGGGTAGGCGCCGAGCGCGCCGACGCGGAAGCTGCCGAAGAACACCGGCGGATGCCCGTGCAGCAGGCGCAGGCCGGCGAGGCCAATTTCCACGCAGTCGGCGTCGGCCGGGTACTTGTGGCTGGGGAACGCCGTCGCCACGCGCAGCGCCACGCCGGCGGCCAGGAGGGGGAGCGCGGCCCACCAGTTCCAGGAGGCGGCGGACGAGGAGACGCCGGCGGAGGAGAGCGGGGCTGGGGCCGGCATGGTCGCGGGGATCGTACTCCGTTCCGGCGCTCTCCGGGGTAGTGTCCGACACTACCCTCTCCGGAGCAGCCGCCGCGACAGAAGCCGCCCTCTCCCGGCGGGTGGCCTTCAGGGCGACGTGCCGCCGGGATTGTGCCGCTTGCCGGCTAGGATGTCGATGAAGAACGGCCGCGCCAGTCCCGCCCGGACCTCCACCAGGGGGGGCGCGTCCGCCCAGCCCCAGGTCTTGACGCGCGGATCGACGGCATTGGCGGCGGCCTCCAGCCGTGCGTCGCTGGCTCCCGCCGGGTAGCAGAAGACGCCGACCGCCTGGATGAAGACCGCCAGGCAGGTTGCCGCCACGAAGCAGGCGAGGCCGCGGCGGCCCAGCGACGCGACGATGGGCGCCAGCAGCCAGACCAGCAGCGGCAGCATGTCGGTGGCGAAGCGGGGCCCGTAACACCAGCCGGCGCGCCAATCCGCCTTGGCATAGAAGAGGATCTGCAGCGCGGCGGCGGCCGCGATGCAAAGCACCAGGCTGCGAGTGGCGTGAGTGGCGTCAGGCGTGCGAGCGGGGTCCGGCTCTGCGAGCGGGCGCCGGAGGCCGACCGGCAGGAGCAGCAGGAACAGCAGGAACGGCATGTAGACGAAGATCCCCTTGCCCGGGCTGAACAGCTCGCCGGCGAGGCCCGGCCACAGCGGATAGAGGAGGATCTCGCCGGTACCGACACCGTAGCCGCCGTGGATGGTGCCGAAGACGGCGTAGTCGTAGGCCGCGAGAAGAGCGAGCGGCACCGCCGCGCCGGCCACGAACCAGAGGGCCATCCGCCTGGGGCGGGCCCAGAGCGCCGCGAAGGCGGCGAAGCCGGCGGCGAGGATGAGGTCCGGCGGCCGGGTGGCGATGAGCAGCCCGCTGGCGGCGCCCGCCGCCGCCAGCGCGAGGCGGGTCGGCTTGCCGGTGACGGCGAGCAGCGCCACGATCGCGAACAGCTCGGCGGCGCCGTGCTGCCACAGCGCCTGGCTCGAGATCGACCAGGTCTCGGTGCCGAAGGCGAAGGCCAGGGTGAGCAGCAGAGCCCGGCCCCGCTGCAGCTGCCGGCGGAGCAGCAGGTACATCAGGGCGGAGCAGAGTGCCGCGACCGCGGCGGCGGCGGCCTTCTCGGTGAGCTCGCCGGCGATCTCCACGTCGCGCAGGTTGCCCCAGCCATGATGGGCAAGGTAGAGCGCGGTGGGTACGTAGACCGGCGTCACCAGGAGCGGCATGACGATCGGATAGCGCGAGGCGACCCGGCCGTCGCGGGCGGCGACCAGCCAGTAGATCTCGAGCGGGCCTCCCTTGTGCTCCATCTTGACGGCCTCCGCCACCGGGCCGAGGTAGAGCGTCCCATGGCAAAGGAGGGCGAGCGGCAGGAAGCGGGCCGGGAAGGAGTCGCCGGTCGAGATGTCGCGCAGGTTGGCGTTATAGACCAACAGCGCAAAGAGGAATACGGCGAGCGCGATGCGCCGTTCGCCGCGACCGGACCGGATTGGTGCGCCGTCGAGTGGCATTATCACGAGTCTTTGATCGATCATGCCATTGGGGTTGTGAGACAATCAAGCTCGAGGGCGGTCGGTAGTGTCCTGGCTGGATTGCCCTTGCCTCCCTCGCTCCGTTTGGGCGAGGGTCCGCAGTCCTACGCCGCCGCCCTCCAGGCTTGGACCCTCGCCCAAACGGCGCGAGGGAGGCAAGGGCAATCCAGCAATCGAGGACACTACCGGTTCCACGGGCGGACGCAGCGGGAAAGGAGCTTGCCGATGCAGCCAGCAGAGATCGTCCGATTGACCCCCGGCAAGCGGGTGCTCTTCCTCACCAAGGATCCGGAGCTCATCCGCCGGCAGCTGCGCGGCGAGCTCGACCTGCGCATGGACGACCTTGCCGTCGAGGAGCTGCTCGACGACATCAACACCGACGCCATGACGCCGGCCTGGGTGTGCTTCAGCCACCGGCCGGAGGACATCGCGCGCGACGCCTATGCCGGCCTGATCGTCGACGGCCGGCGGCTGTTCGAGCGCGACGCGCTGCGCGACGGTGACTTCGAGGTGATCGTGTCGGGGCATCGGAAGGGGGTCGGCAGCTCGCGCGAGACCGCGGTGCAGGCGGAGAAGTGGTCGGGCATCCGCATCGCCATCGCCGCCTCCTTCGCGCCCATCCATGCCCGCAACAACATCAGCCAGGGCGTGCTGATGGGCGACCATGCGCAGCTGCGCCGGCTGCAGGGCGGGGAGGGCATCCCGCTCGCCGAGTTCTATGCCGGCTACGATCCGATCACCCGGATCGTCGTCCAGCGGGGCGGGCTGTTCCCGTTCTCGAAGGCGCTGGCGCGCGGGGAGATCGAGCTGCCGCTGCCGGACACCGGGCCGCGGCCGATGACCATGGCGGAGAAGCTGCTGGCGCGCCACGTGCTGGGCGGCGCGGGCGACGCCGGTGACGCCGGTGGCGCCGCTGGCGCCGCTGGCGCCGATGAACATCCGCGGTACGTCAAGCCGGGAGACGCCGTGGTGGTGAGCGTCGACGGCGGCTACTCGCACGAGTTCACCACCGCCCAGGTTCATCACTTCCTCGAGCAGGAGCACGGCGCCGGCTACCGCATCGAGAACCCGGAGCGCTTCGCCGTCTTCGAGGACCACCTGATCTACGCCGACGAGGTGCCGAAGATGCAGCCGTTCGCCGGCAAGATCGAGACCTTGCGCGAGCTGCAGCGGCAGTTCCAGGCCCACACCGGGGTGCGGAACTTCGCCGCCAGCGGCGGCCTCTCGCCCGGCATCTGCCACGAGGTGGCGCGCGAGGCGCTGGTCGAGCCCGGCGACTTCATCCAGGCGACCGACAGCCACACCTGCATGGGCGGCGTCAACAACGCCCTGGCATGGGGGGTCGGCGCCACCGAGTATGCCGACCTCGTCCATTCCGGCTTCACCCAGGTCGAGGTGCCGGACTCGATCCGCTTCGAGCTGGTGGGCAAGCTCGGGTCCGGCGTCACGGCCAAGGACGTGATGCTATACATCCTGCTCGAGTACGCCAAGCGCGAGCTGACGCTCGACCGGGTGATGGAGTTCACCGGTCCCGGCGTCTCGACGCTGTCGATGGACGAGCGCGCGACGCTCACCAACATGGCGACCGAGTGCAGCGCCAAGACCGCGATCGTCGTCGCCGACGAGGAGACCTGGCGCTGGCTCGCGGAGTGGCGGCCGGATGCCGGCGAGGAGACCCGCGCGCGCTGGCGGCGGCGTGCCGTCGCGCCCGACCCGGACGCCCACTACGGCGGCGGCGTCCACACCATCGACCTGTCGGCGATGCGGCCGATGGTGGCCCACCCGGGCGACCCCGACCGCGGCATCCCGTCGGACCCCACCAACGGCGCCTGGATCGACGAGATCGGCGAGGTCAAGATCGACATCGCCTACGGCGGCAGCTGCACCGCCGGCAAGATCGACGACCTGATCTTCTACCACCAGGTGGTCAAGGAGGCGGTCGACGCCGGCCTGCGGGTCGCCGAGGGGGTGCGCTTCCTCATCCAGTGCGGATCGCAAGCGGTGGAGCGGTTCGTGCGCGAGCAGGGGCTCGCCGAGACTTTCGAGCGCGCCGGCGTCACGCTCATCCACCCCGGCTGCGGCGCCTGCATCGGCTGCGGCCCCGGCGTCTCGGAGACCCCGGGGGAGGTCACCGTCTCGGCGATCAACCGCAACTACAAGGGGCGCTCCGGCCCCGGCAAGCTGTGGCTGGCGTCGCCGTTGACCGTCGCCGCCTCGGCCTTCACCGGCACCATCACCGCCTACCGGCCCGGGATGTTCGCCGAGCTCGCGAGCCGGCAGCCCCGGCACCCCCGGCACCCGAAATTGCCGATCCTGAGCCCGGCCTAAGTGCTAGCGGCCCGCCCCGG
>DATNKH010000122.1:0-4618 GCA_035603475.1 Thermoanaerobaculia bacterium | reverse complement strand
GACCCGCAACCGTCCCGATCCCAGCCCGCCTCCCGGCGCCTCGCGCAGCCGCCGGCCGGCACCCGGCCGCACGCCGCAGGACAACGTGCGGGCGGCGGCGGGATGGGTGCTCGAGCGCACCCTGCTGTCCCTGGCGCCGGTCGATTCCTACCTCGCCAGCACGCTGACCCGTTTCGACGAGCGGGACCAGGGCTTGCTGCGCGAGCTGGTGATGGGCAGCCTGCGCTGGCTCCGCCGTCTCGACCAGATCATCGCCGACGCCAGCCACCGCCGCTTCGACCAGATCGAGCCGGCGCTCCATTCCCCGCTGCGCATCGCCGCCTACCAGCTGCTCTTCCTCGATCGCGTGCCGCCGCACGCCGCGGTGCACGAGGCGGTGGAGCAGGCGCACCAGCTCACCCATCGCGGCGGCGCCAGCTTCGTCAACGGTGTCCTGCGCCGCATCGCCCGCGATCCCCAGCTCGGCAGCTGGCCGGTGCACGAGGCCGACCCGGTGCGCCGCCTGGCGCTCGAGATGAGTCATCCCGACTTCCTCGTCGAGCGTTGGCTGGCCCGCTTCGGCCGCGCGGCGACCCTCTCCCTGCTCGCCGCCAACAATCGCGAGAAGCCGATGCAGCTGCTCGCGTTCCGCGACCGCGGTGGGCGCGAGCTGCTGGCGGAGGCGTTGATCGACGAGGGCATCGAGGTGGAGCCGTCGCCGCTGTCGCCGCTCGGGCTCACCGTACGCCGCGGTAATCCGCTCGCCTCGCCCGCGTTCCGCCGCGGCGACTTCTACATCCAGGATGAGGCCAGCCAGGCCGCGGCCTGGGTGCCGCCGCCGCGTCCCGGCGAAGCGGTGCTCGACGCCGCGGCGGCTCCGGGCGGCAAGACGTTCGCGCTGCTCGCCCGCGAGCCCGCGGTGGCGCCCATCTTGATGGACGTGGCGCTCGGCCGCATCGATCTGCTGCGCCGCAACCTGCGCCGCCTCGGGCGCCGCCTGCCAATGGCGATCGCCGACGCCGCCGCGCCGGCGTTCGCGGCGGCCACGGCGCCCCCGGCGGATGCCGACGGCCCTCGCGGCTTCGATCGCGTCGTGGCGGACCTGCCCTGCACCGGCACCGGCACCTTGCGCCGGCACCCGGAGCTGAAGTGGCGCATCAGCGAGAGCGAGATCGGACGTCTCTCCCAGCAGGCGCTGCGGCTGCTCGCGGGCGTGGCGCCGCTGGTGCGGCCGGGCGGCCTGCTGGTGGCGATCACCTGCTCGCTGGAAGCCGAGGAGAACGAGCAGGTTGCGGCGAGCTTCCTCGACGCGCATCCCGATTTCGAGCGCCTGCCGCTGGACGGCCGGCTCGACCCGCCGCTGATCCAGGGCATCCTCGGACCTGGAGCGTGGCGGGTCTTGACCGGCGACGACCATGACGGCTTCTCGGTCTCGGTGCTCGCGAAAGCCCGTCGTTAGAGGCTCTGCGAGCTGCGCCCATTGACAGCCCCAAGCCGTTGGCTTATCGTCTCTGCTGGTTACTTTCGCTGCAAAAAACGAATCCAAGGAGGAGGAGAGATGGCTGGTAAAGCTGACTTGATCAATGGCATGGTGGACTCCGTGGAAGGGCTCACCCGGAGGCAGGCCACCGAGGCGTTCGAGGCGGTGTTCGCGGCCATCACCGAGGCCGTCAAGGCGGGCGAGAGCGCCAAGATTCCGGGCTTTGGCAGCTTCTCCCTCTCGGAGCGGGCATCGCGGAAGGGGCGCAACCCCGCCACCGGCGAGTCGATCACCATCAAGGCCAGCAAGAGCGTTCGTTTCAAGCCCGGCAAAGAGCTGAAGGAAGCGGTCAACAAGCGACGCCGCAAGTAGCGCACCGCGTCGGAACCACCCCGCAGCGGCCGGCATCCGGCGGCGCCGCCCCGCGCCGCCGCTCCCGCTCCCGCCCTCCCCCTTTCTAGGGCCTTTCCTCTCAACGGACCTGGCTGTAGAAGCGCGCCAGGCGCCGCGGCGAGACGCCGGCCACGAAGAGCAGCCAGATCAGCCAGTTGGTGGCGACGGTGCGCGTCACGCCGAGCTCGACGAAGCGGCGCGCGCCGGTGGTCACCCGCTGCCGCAGGATCACGGTGCGGCCGTGCCGGCGTAGTCTCCAGGCGAAGTCCAGGTCCTCGAGGATCGGCCAGTCGCGATAGCCGCCCAGCTGCTCGAAAGCGGCACGGGTGACGAAGTGGGCCTGGTCGCCCAGCGGCAGCCGCGTAGCGCGCGTGCGTTGATTGATCAGCCAGGCGCCCAGGCGCAGCAGCGGGCCGCCCTGGTCGAAGCGCACCAGGAACGCCCCGCCGATCGCCGGCTGGTCCTCCGCCTTCGTGCCGCCGCCGTCGCCGCGATTGCCGCCGCGATTGCCGTCGCGATTGACGTCGATCATCGCGCGGATCGCCGCCAGCCCGCCCTCGGGCAAGGTGGTGTCGGCATGCAGGAAGAGCAAGATCTCCGCCGTGGTCGCCGCGGCTCCCCGATTGAGCTGGCCGCCGCGTCCGGCCGGGCCGGCAACGACGCGCGCGCCGAGCGCGCGGGCCACCGCAACGGTGGAGTCGCGGCTGCCGCCGTCGGCGACCACCAGCTCGCTGCCCGCCGCCAGCGGCTCGCGCGACACCAGCGCGGCCAGCGCCGCCTGGGCTGCCGGCAAGGTGCGCGCGATCGTCGATTCCTCGTTCAGAGTCGGGACGACGATGGCGACTCGCATGGCTTTCGAGGGATGGAGCGATGCTAGCATACAGCCCCCTCGGACCCCTGCTCGCGTAGTGGGAGAGAGGGGAGGCGGAGGAGCGGCGCCATGACGTCACAAGGATCGTTCAGCCATCTCGACCCGCAGGGCAGCGCGCACATGGTGGACGTCTCGGAGAAGCCGGTCACCCGCCGCGTGGCCGAGGCGTCGTGCCGGGTGCTGCTGTCGGCCCAGACCCTCATCCGGCTCGCCAATCTGCCGAAGGGAGACGCTTTCGCAGTGAGCCGGCTGGCCGGCATCCAGGGCGCCAAGCGCACCTCCGAGCTGATCCCGCTCGCCCATCCGCTGCCGCTCGACCAGGTGGAGATCGAGCTGCAACCGGTGCCGGACGGCGTCGAGATCCGCAGCCGCGTGGTGGTGACGGCGCGCACCGGCGCCGAGATGGAAGCGCTGGTCGCGTGCTCGACGGCGGCGCTGGCGCTCTACGACATGGTCAAAGCCATCGAGCGCGGCGCCGCCATCACCGACCTGCGGCTCGAAGCCAAGAGCGGCGGCCAGCGCGGTCCCTACCGGCGCGCCACATGATCCAGACCGGCCTCGACCGGCTGCTGGCGTCGCCGGAACGGTTGCGGCAGCTGCGCGGGCGGCCCTACGGCCTGCTCGCCCACGGCGCCGCGGTGACCGGCGGCCTGCGGCCGGTGCATCGCGCCCTGGCTGCCAGCGAGGCGGGGCCGCCGCGGGCGCTGTTCGGACCCGAGCACGGCTTCTACGGCATCGAGCAGGACATGGTGCCGGCGGCAAGCGGCACCGATCCGTGGACCGGCGCGCCGCTCGTGTCGCTGTACGGCGACGCCGCGGAGACGCTGCGGCCGCGCGCCGAGGCCTTCGCGGGCCTCGAGCTGCTGATCGTCGATCTGCAGGACGTCGGGTCGCGCTACTACACCTATGCCGCGACCGCGGTCTGGGCCGCCGCGGCGGCTCTCGACGCGGGCTGCGAGGTCTGGGTGCTCGACCGGCCGAACCCGCTGGGCGGCGAGGTGATCGAAGGCAACCTGCCGGCGCCCGGCTACCAGTCGTTCGTCGGCGCATTCCGCCTGCCGGTGAGGCACGGGCTGACGATCGGGGAGCTGGTGCTGCTGGCGGCGCGGCGCGGCGGCTGGCGCGCGGCGCCCGAGGTCTGGCCGCTCGCCGGCTGGGACCGCGCCATGCTCTGGCCCGAGACCGGCCTGCACTGGATCGCGCCGTCGCCGAACATGCCGGCGGCGTCGACCGCGCTGATCTATCCGGGCGGCTGCCTGGTCGAGGCGACCGAGCTCTCGGAAGGGCGCGGCACCACCCGGCCCTTCCATCTCGCCGGCGCTCCCGGCCTCGATCCCGCCGCCCTCGCCGACCACCTCGACGGCCGCGGCCTGCCGGGCGTGGCGTTCGTGCCGACGTTCTTCCGGCCGCAGTTCCAGAAGCATCGCGGCGAGATCTGCGGCGGCGTCGAGCTGGTGGTGACCGACCCTCGCCGCGTTCATCCTTATCGCATCGGAGTCGAGCTGCTGCGTGCCGTGGCGCAGGTGGCGCCGCGGCAGCTGGTCTGGCGTCACGCCCCCTACGAGTTCGTGTCCGACCGCCCGGCGATCGACCTGCTGACCGGCGGTCCGGAGTGCCGGCTCGCGCTCGACGGCGGCGGCGCCCGCGCCGGTGATGACGCCCCGCCGGACGCCTGCGCTCTGGATGCCTGGATCGGGAGCTGGCCGGCCGACGAGGAGACGTTCCGCCGAGAGCGCCGCGGCATCCTCCTCTATCCGGAGCCTTCAGTTCCGGCGGCATCCGCGCGGGAAACCGGCGCCGGACCCGGGAGCGCCGGTTGAGGCAGCCCCACCTGCTGCGCGTCGAGGAGGGACCGGAGGGCTTCGCGCCGCTGCTCGCGGCGCTCGCCGCCGCCG
>DATNKH010000121.1:0-7810 GCA_035603475.1 Thermoanaerobaculia bacterium | reverse complement strand
TCCATATATGCTATGGAGTACTAAAGAACGATCAGCCCTTCGTTGCAGTGGCTACCCCTTGACAAGCAAGACCGTATCTTCCCCCCCGGAGGGGAGGGAAGGGGGTTGGGGGGATGCGGGGGGCGATCCGATAGACGCTGGCAAGTTGCGCGACACGTCTGAGCTCCGAAGGCGCTACGGGTAGAACCGGGCAGGCGGGTCCTCTTCTTAGCAGGTATGATGAGGAAGAGGCCTCCAGGGTCGCGTCCGCGGCACCCGGGGGCGCGGACGTAGAGCCATGAGAGTGCCGAACCCGCCCGCCAAGCCCCTGCTGGTCTACGACGGCGACTGCGGCTTCTGCCGCACCTGGGTGGCGCGCTGGCGCCGCACGGTGGGCCCGTGGGTCGATTACGAGGAGTTCCAGACCGCCGCCGCGCGCTTCCCCACCATCCAGCGCTCCCGCTTCCGCCGCGCGCTGCAGCTCATCCTGGCCGACGGCGAGGTCTTCGAGGGCGCGGAGGCGGTGTTCCGCACCCTGGCGCTGGCCCCCGGCCGTCCCCATCAGCGCCGCTGGCTGGCCGTCTACCAGAACGTCCCCGGCGCCCGCCCGGTGTTCGAGTGGGGCTACCGCTGGGTCGCCGATCACCGGCCGCTGCTGACCCGCGTCTCCCATTTCTTCGTCGGTCCGCCCGCGGACGCGCTGTCGGCTGCCTCTGACATCGGCGACGTCGGCGGCAGCGGGGGCTTGGGCGGCGGCGAGATCAGCCCCGCCCGGGCCCGGGAGCTCGCCGCGGCCCGCCGCCGCCGCATCGCCGTGGGCGCCGGCCTGGGCGCGGTGCTGCTGCTCGGCGGCGTCGCCGCCTGGCGCCGGCGAGCCCGCCGGCGCGCGAGCGACTCCGATCAGGGAGAGAAGTAGCGGACCAGGTTGAAGCCCAGCCGCAGGTCGTGCGTGGTGAAGCCGCCGGCGAAGTCGCCGCCGAGGATCTGGTCGACGGTGGTGGCGCGCGAGTTGCCGAGGACGATCTGGAACCGGTGCCAGCTGATCTGCCTGGAGAAGGCGGCGTGCCAGGCCAGGCGGCTGGCGCCCGGGACGTCGCGCAGAGCGTGATTGGCGGCGACGACCTCGCCGTCCAGCAGCCACTTGCCGGGAAGCGGCGCCGTGACCCCCACCGGCACGTTCCAGGCGTTGCGCAGCAGCGGCGTGTCCTGCACCCAGGACGGCGAGGCGAAGACGTTCCATCCGGCGGCCAGGTTGCGGGCGAGCAACAGCTGAGCAAAGGCCCGGTGCGGATCCTTGATCCCCGGACGACCGAGCAGGTCGGCGCCGGCGCGCACCGCGGCCGACAGCGGCATGCGCGCCGACTGGCCGAGGACCTGCAGCTTGCCCGCCAGCTCGAAGTCCTCCTGGAAGCTGGAGCGGTACACCGACAGGTCGAGGTGGCGCAGCAGGCCGTAGGTGAAGCCGATGCCGACATCGGCGCCGCTGTCGAGGCCCCACAGGTTGTGCGCGTTCGCTCCCTGGTTGAGCGCCTGGTCGAAGCGGTGGGTGAACATCAGCTCGAGCCGCCGCCGGCCGACGGTGAAGGGAGTGGCGACGTCGATGAGGCGGGTGCCGACGGGATCGCTCTTCCCCGGCTCGACCTGCGCCGCGAGCAACGCGTCGTTCGTCGGCGGGGAAGCCGGGGAAGCCGGAGACGCCGGGGATGCCGGAGAAGCCGGGGAAGCCGGGGAGGCAGCGGCGGCATTCGCGTCACCGGCGGACTCCGGCGGTCCACCCGCTGCCGTGGTTGATTGCGCTCGTCCAGCCAAGCTGCAGGCGGCCATCACCACGAAGACCTGCAGCGCACGGAGAGGGCATCGCAACAGCCGGGCTGGTGGAGTGCGCGACATGGGGAGCACTCTCTCTAAGGACCCGCCGTGACCGTAATGGTGCCGCTCATTCCCACGCCACCGGCTGCGCCGTGGATCTGGCAGTGGTAATGCACGACCGTCGGGGAGTTGAACGTGCGCGCAAAGCTCCAAGCCGCTGTCGAAGGGTCTCCCTTCCCCCCCGTGTCGTCACAGCCGTTCGAGCAGCGGAACGAGCCGTCATCGGCTGTCACGTTGTGAAAACCGCCTGTATTGGTCCACATCACGGTCGTGCCCGCACGCACCGTCAGATTCGCCGGCGTGAATACGAAGTCGCTGGCCAGCACCGTGGTCTGCGAGCCCCCGGCCATCTCGGTCGGAGTCTTGACCGTGCCGCCGCATCCCAGGAGCGTCAGGGCGAGAGCCGCCGTGAGCGTGCCAAGCCGTCCTGCAACCAGCCTGTAGGCGCGCCACCGGGAACCGGGCGCAGCCCTCTCGGCGGCCGGCCCGCGGGCGGCGGTGAAGGTCACGTTCATCTCAGAGGTACCCGGAGCGGCCGCGCGGGCCTCGATCAGTAGCCGGGTCCCGGCCGCGGCGCGTTGTCGCCGACCTGGATCGAGCCCTGCATTCCATTGGTGTGCCAGTGGGTCATGCAATGGTACTGGACCGTGACGCCGGCGGTGTTGAAGGTCTGCGAGAACGTGACCCCGGGCTTGGTGAACATCATTCCCGAGTTGAACGTGCCGTTCTCCGAGGTCACCGTGTGGGTGTAGGTCGTGCTGTTCAGCACCCACTGCACGGTGTCGCCAGGGTTGATGGTGACGTCCTTCGGGTTGAAGGCGAAATCGACGATCTGCACCGTCACCGTCTTGGCCATCGGGCTGGGTGAGGTGGGTGACGAGCCGCCGCCGCCGCACGCCGACAGCGACAGCAGCCCTGCCGCCACCGCCCAGCGCGACCACCGTGTGGCCTGGAACATGAGATACCTCCGTCCTTTGTCGATCCGACGTGTACGATGGAACTGGGGCTTGGACCTGCCACCGAGAGCGGCGGTGCAACGTGCCCCGCTACGCCCCGGTGGACCTTCCGGCCGATGTCCGCCGATGTCCGCCGACGTCCGCCGAGGTCCGAAGTCGCCCGGTATGTCCTCCGCCGCGTGGCATTGGTTCTCCGGGCCAGGCCCCCCGCCTGCCGCCGCCATCGGCGGTGTTGGCGCCAGCGGCCCTCGCGGGCTCGCGCGGCCCGGGAGGACGGCCTCGCCGGCATGAACTTTCGGGCACGATCCAGGTACATACTCACGACATGACCAGGGACTCCGAGCTCACTCTCCTGCACCGCATCGCGGAGAAGGACCGCGCGGCCTTCGAGGAGCTCTATACGCTCTATTACCGCCGCCTGTTCTCCTACCTCTTCAAGCTGACGCGCCGCGCCGAGATGGTCGAAGAGGTGCTCAACGACGTGATGGTGGTGATCTGGAAGAAGGCTGCGAGCTTCGACGGCCGCTCGCGACCCTCCACCTGGATCTTCGGGATCGCCTATCACAAGGCGATGAAGGCCCTGGCGCAGCGGCGGCCCCGGCAGTCGTCGGAGTGGCCGGGAGACGACTCCGGCCGCCAGCCGCCCGAGCCGGTCGAGCACGACCACCCGGAGAACCTGCTGGTGCGGCGCGAGCTCGCCACCACCCTGGGCCGCGCGTTGCTCGAGATCTCAGCCGAGCAGCGGGCGGTGGTCGAGCTGACTTATTACCACGGCCTGTCGTACCAGGAGATCTCGGAGGTGGTGGGCTGCCCTGTGAACACCGTCAAGACGAGGATGTTCCATGCCCGCCGCCGCCTCAGGGACCTGCTGCCGGCAATGGGAGTGTCGAGTCATGTCGGTTAGAGCGACGAGCCGGCCCGCACCGCGGGCCGCCGGCGCCGGACATCCTGCACGTCCTGGAAATCCTGGACATCCTGGAGATGCCGCACATGCAGCACGTGAAGCGCATGCAGCACCGGACACCGGGTCGAGGGGGAGGACCCTGAGGAGGCGTGATGAGTGATCCCAAGCACGACGAGCGGCACGACACTGTCTGGCTGCTGCTCCCCTGGTACGCGAACGGCACGTTGGAGACCGCCGAGCGGCTCCTGGTCGAAGACCATCTCGCCGGCTGTCCCGGCTGCCGCGAGGAGGTGGCGCGCTGCAACGGCCTCGCCGCTGCGCTGCGCGCCCGCCCGGAGATCGCGCCCTCGCCGCACCCGCTGCAACTGGCGCGGCTGATGGAGCGCCTCGACGCCAACGACGCGGGCGACGCGGGCGACGCGTTCGATGCGAGCGACGCCAGCCACGCCATCCATGCGGACGACGCGATCAACGCGCGCGCAGCGACCGCGATCAACGCGAGCGGCGCCAACGATCCGATCAATGCGGTCGACGCGATCGATGCGATCAATGCGATCGACGCGATGCATGCGATCAACGCGACCGCCGCCACCGAGGCGGGCAAGGCGGCCGCCGCCGGCGCACGAGCCCGACAGCGCGGCGCGTCCCTGTTCGGCGGCACGCCGCGGCTGGTCCGGTGGGCGCTGGCGGGACAGCTGGCGGCCCTGCTCCTGCTGGCGACGGCACTGGCCTTCGGCCCGGCGCGCCGCCAGCCCGCGATCTACCACACCCTCTCGGAGCCCTCGGCGCCGGCGGCCCCCCTGCCGGCGACGTCCGCGGTGGCCGCGGCGCCGCAGATCCGGGTGGTGTTCGTCGAGGCGGCCACCGCGAAGCAGATGCGCGAGGTCCTGCTCTCCACCCGCGGCCACCTGGTGGACGGACCTTCGCCGCTCGGCGCCTACACGCTGGAGCTGCCGGCACCGGCCGCCGCCGCGGCCACCCCGCCGGCCGGCGGCTTCCGGGGCACCTGGATCGGCGACCTCGCGCCGGCGCCGCCCGCACCGCGCGCCTCGTCCAGGGAAGCCGCTCCGGACTCCGTGGGGATCGTCCTGGCCTATCTGCGCTCGCAGGCGATCGTGCGCTTCGCTGAGCCGGTCGCCGGCACGGGCACGCCGGCGCCGGCGGCGCCTGCCCCGGGAACGGCCGCGCCGGCTCCCCAGGGCGTCCCCGGGACCGCCCCCGAAGCGCCGCCATCGTGATATGACCTTCTCCATGGTCCGTTCCCGTGGACGAGGCCCGGGCGCCGCCATGGTCTCGATCGCCGCTCGTGCCGGTAGAAGCGCCGGCGCCGGGGCAGCGGCAGCAGCCGCCGCCGTCGCCGGGTGGATCGCCGCGCTCTGCCTGCTGCTGGCCGTCCCGGGCTGCTCGGGCAACCACGGTGGCGCCGGCAGCGCGCCCGCCACGCCCGCCACGATAGCCGTCGCCGGCGACCTCGCCCCCGGGGACGTCGCCTCGCGGGACGTCGTGGGCCCGGCGGACCTTGCCGGCCCGGCCGACAGGGACGCGAACCGGCCGGCGCCGGCTCCCGGCGTTCCGGGGGACCGCGCCTTCACCCAGGTGATGATCACCCTGGCGCCGGCGCCTCCCCCGATCTGGGAGCAGATCACCCGCGATCTCGAGCGCACCTACCGGCTGCGGACGCTGTTCGCCTGGTCCATGCAGTCGCTGGGCGAGCGCTGCATCGTCTTCGAGGCTCCCGGCGACCGCTCCGTCGAGGCGCTGGTGCGCCGGCTGGCTTCAGATCCGCGGGTGGAGCTGGCGCAGCCGGTCCAGCGCTTCAGCACCCAGGGAGCCCACACCCCCAGCCTGCAGGTGCCGCTACAGCACAGCGCCCAGGTCCTGCATCTCGCCCAGGCGCATCGCTGGGCGACCGGCAAGGGTGTGCGGATCGCGGTGATCGACACCGGAGTCGACGTCGAGCATCCCGGGCTGCGCGGGCAGATCGTCAAGATCGGCAACTTCGTCGACCTCGGCGGCCGGGCCGATCCCAGCTTCAACAGCGACATCCACGGCACCGCGGTGGCGGGGGTGATCGCGGCCACGCTCAACTCCGACCTCGGCCTGGTCGGCGTCGCGCCGCAGGCCCAGGTCTTCGCCCTCAAGGCCTGCTGGCAGGAGCGGCCCGGCGCGCGCGAGGCGGTGTGTGACAGCTACACCCTCTCCAAGGCCATCGATTTCGCCATCACCCAGGGAGCCCAGGTGCTGAACTTCAGCCTCGCGGGCCCACCGGACCCGATGATCGCCAAGCTGGTCGCGGCCGCGCTCGCACGCGGCATCGTGGTGGTGGCGGCCGACGGTCCCGACCCGGCGCGCTCCTTCCCGGCCACCCAGCGCGGCGTGCTGGGCGTGGCCGGCAGCGACGACCTGCAGGGCAGGCTGCGCTTCCCGGCGCGGCGGCTGGCCGCGGGCACCCTGGCGGCGCCCGGCGTCGACATCCTGACCACCGTGCCGCACGGGCATTACGACTTCTTCTCCGGCTCCTCGTTCGCCGCCGCGCAGGTCTCGGGAGTCGTCGCCCTGCTGCTCGAGCGCGAGCCGAAGCTGACGCCGGTCCAGGTCGCGGCGCTCTTCCACCGCACCGCCCACATCATCCCCGCCTCCTCCGGCGACCCCGCCGCCTCGATCGACCAGATCGACGCCTGCGCCGCCCTCGCCGCCAGCCTCGGCGGCGGCTGCACCTGAGCTGCTGCCGGGCCGCGGCGGGGATGCCCCCTCCTACCTCGCTTTGGGCGAGGCTGCCAACTCCGAGGTCGGTTCCCTGCGAGACCTCGCCCAAAGCGAGGCAGGCGGGGGCATCCGCCGCCGCAGCCCGGCGGTCTCCTCGAGTGCTCTAGCGCCGCGGCTCGACGACGACCAGGTCGCTGAGACCTCCCTGGGCGGAGTGAGCGAGATAGACGACGCCCTTGTCCGTGACCGCCGGGTTGCGCGCGCCGGCGTGCGTGGCCACGGTCGCCAGCACGGACAGCTTGCCGTGCGCGTCGGCGCTCGCGATGGTGAGCAGTGCCGCCTTGGCCGCGCCGACGTACAGCGTGTGGGTTGGCGCCCAGTAATCGATGTCGTCCACTCCGTCACCGGTGTCGATCGACGACAGGACCGCGCCGTCGTGGGCCACGTCCATCACCTCCGCGCGGGTGCTGCAGGCGACGAAGAGATGGCCGGCCGTGGCGTCGACGCGCAGGCCGTGCGGACCGTCGGGGCCGCAGGACGGGTTCCATGTCGCCAGCGTCTGGTGGCTCTTGAGATCGATCGCCAGCGTCCGGTCCTTGTCCTCGAGATTGGTGTAGAAGCGGCCGCGCACGCCGTCGACCGCGAAGCCTTCGGGGTTGCCGTCGAAGGTCAGCTTCGCCTTCTCGGCGAGCGTCACCGCGTCGAGGGTGCGGATCGACTTGTCCCGCGGCGTCGTGACCCAGACCTCCTTGGTGGCCGCCACGTAGGCGAGCCCGTCCGGCATGGAATCGAGGTGATGGCAGACGCCGCGCGCCAGCGAGCTGGCGTTGAAGGCGCACACCGTCGAGTCACCGCGGTTGCCGACGTACACCAGCCCCTCGCCCACCGTCACCGAGCTGGGGCCGACCTTGCGCCGGCGCTCTCCCGTCCCCATCTCGGCGGTGGCGAAGCCGTCGATCCGCCGTGCAGCGCCGCCGGACGGATCGATGACCGCCACGCCGCCGGTGTTCCCGGCGGGCACCCAGACCATGTGGGTGGCGGGATCGAAGGCGATGTAGTCCATGAGCACGGCGGCGCCGTTCGCGCCCGGTACGGGCTGCATGCGGACCGTGTAGGACGCCTCCGCGCCACGCGCCTGGTCGACGGCGAGGAGCGAGGCGCAGAACAGCAGTGTGAGCACCACGCGGGTGGGATGCCGAGCGGGATCGAACCAGTTCATGGGCAAGTCCTTTCGTCAGGGGAAATCGGGGCGCCGCGGTAGCAGAAGACTTCCCGGCCGAGGCGATTCTACACGCCGCCGCGGCGCATCGCGGCGGTCCGCGCGCCGTGGCGCAGGTTGACGTGGCCGCCGGCCGGCCCCCTGTGAGAAGTCCGGGACGCCTCGAGGCGGACCGGC
>DATNKH010000120.1:0-9166 GCA_035603475.1 Thermoanaerobaculia bacterium | reverse complement strand
CGTCGCGACCGCCAACGCCGTGCGCTACACCGGCGCGACGCCGGTGCTGGTGGAGGTCGATCGCCGCACCTGGGGCATCGACCCCGAAGACGCGCGGCGCCGGCTCACGGCGCGCACCCGCGCCATCCTGCCGGTGCACCTGTATGGGCGGCCGGTCGACCTCGACCCGCTGTTCGAGCTTGCCGGTGAGCACGGGCTCGACGTCGTCGAGGACGCCGCCGAGGCCCACGGCGCCCGCTACAAGGGCCGGCGGGTGGGCGCGCTCGGCCGCATCGGCGCCTTCTCGTTCTACGGCAACAAGATCTTCACCACCGGCGAGGGCGGCGCGCTGGTCACCAACGATGCGCGGCTCGCCGAGCGCGCCCTCTTCCTGCGCGACCACGCGATGGACCCGCGGCGGCGCTATTACCATCCGGAGGTCGGCTTCAACTACCGCATGACCAACATCCAGGCCGCTCTCGGCTGCTCGCAGCTCGAGCACGCCGCCGAGATCCTGCGGCGGCGGCAGGCGCTGGCGCGGGCCTACGACGCCGGCCTCGCCGGCATCCCCGGCCTCGCCTGGCCGGTGGCGATGCCCTGGGAGGAGAGCGTCTGCTGGATGTACTCGGTGCTGGTCGAGCCGGCGTTCGGGCTCGACCGCGACGCCGTCGCCGCCGGCCTGCGGGAGCGCGGCATCGACTCCCGGCCCTTCTTCGTGCCGCTGCACGAGATGCCGCCCTACCTCGACGGCGGCTCCTACCCGGTCGCGGCCGCGCTCTCGCGCCAGGGCATCAACCTGCCGTCCGGCACTGCTCTCAGCCCGGACGAGATCGCCACGGTGTGCGGGGCGTTGCGGGAGCTGGCGAACGCCGCCGCGTGATCTCGGTCGTCCTGCCGACCTACAACGAGCGCGACGGCATCGCCGAGCTGGTCGCCGAGATCCTGGCGGTGGCGCGCCGCGAGGGGCTCGAGCTCGAGGTGCTGGTGGTCGACGACGACTCTCCGGACGGCACTGCGGCTGCCGCCGCGGAGGCTTGCAGTGGCGATGCCGCGGTGCGGGTGGTGGTGCGGCGCGGCGAGCGCGGCCTGGCCAGCGCCATCCGGCGCGGCTTCCAGGAGGCGCGTGGCGAGACGCTGGTGGTGATGGACTCCGACGGCAATCACGACCCGGCGCTGGTGCCGCTGATGGTGCGCTGCGCCGAGGACTTCGACGTGGTGATCGGCTCGCGCTACGTGTTGGGCGGCGGCATGCTCACCTCGGCCTTCCGCTACTGGGCGTCGTACGGCTTCAACATCTTCATCCGCATCGTGCTCGCGCAGCGCATCCACGACAATCTCTCCGGCTATCTCGCCTTCCGCCGCGGCCTGCTCGAGCGGCTCGACGCCGATGCAATCTTCTATGGCTATGGCGACTATGCCATCCGGCTGCTGTGGCAGGTGGTGCGCGGCGGCGGCCGGGTGCTGGAGATCCCCACCGTCTACCGCTTCCGCAAGGGCGGCGAGTCGAAGACCCGCTTCCTGGCCTACTTCTGGACCTACATCGCCTCCGTCTTCCGCCTGCGTCTGAGGCGGCGGTAGCGGCGCCCGGGCCCGGAACCCATGACCAGCCCGGAGACCGGGGCGGCGCCGCGGCGGCTCGAATGGGCGGCGGCGGCGCTGCTCAGCCTGTTCACGGTGTGGGCGCACGGGGAGCGCCTCGTTCATGGCGGGGGGCTGTGGCGCGACGAGGCGGCCGCGGTGCGGATGGCGACGCTGCCCTCCCTGCGCGCCATCTGGAGGCTGTTCCCCCACGAGGCGTTCCCGCTGGCGGTGCCGCTGGCGATTCGGTCGTTCATCGGCGTCGCCGGCAGCGGCGACGGCGCGCTGCGCGTCTTCGGCATGCTGGTCGGCCTCGCCGTCGCGGCGGCGCTCTGGGTCAGCGCCCGCGCGGCCGGGCGCACCCTGCCGCTGCTGTCGCTGGCGCTGCTCGCGGGGAACGCCCCCTTCCTGGTCTTCGGCGACTCGCTGCGCGGCTACGGCCTGGGCAGCCTGTGCATCGTGCTCGGCTTCGCGGCGCTGGCCGGCCTGCTGCGGCGGCCCGGACCGTGGCCCGCCACGGCCGCCCTGCTCGCCATGGTCGGCGCCGTCCAATGCCTGCTCGGCAACGCCGCGCTGGTCGCCGCGCTCTGCACCGCGGCGGCGCTGGCGGCGGTCGTTGCGGTCGCCGCGGTCGCCGCGGTCGCCGCGCCGCCGGCGCCGGCCACGGCCAAGCGGCCGCGCACCGGCCGGCGCGTCGCCTTCGTGGCGATCAACATCGGGCTGGCGGCGGCGGTGTCGCTGCTGCCTTACGCGGCGCCTCTCATGGCCGCCCGCGCCTGGAGCGTGGTGGTCGTCTACCATCCCGGACTGCGGCAGATCGTGCGGATGGTCGGGGCCACGCTCGGCCCCGCGCTCGCGGCCTGGGCGGTGCTGGCCGTGCTCGCCGTGGCCGGCACCGCGTGGACGCTGGCCGTCCGGCGCCGGCCGTCCGGCAACCGGCAGGGCGACACCCCGGGGCAGGACGCGAGCGTGCCCGTCAGCGGTGCGACGGCGTCAGGCTCCACGGGCGCCAGGGCAACCGAGAGCCTGCTCCCTTCCCGCTCGTCGCATTCTTCCCCGCGGCCGTCCGAGGACCGGCCGGGCGCCGATGCCCTGCGGCTGTTCGCGGTCCTGGCCCTGGTGCTCGGGATCGCGGCGCAGCTGCTGTTCCAGGAATTCCTGGCCTACACCCCGCGCGCCTGGTATGACCTGCCGCTGCTCGCCCTGGTCGCCTGTGCCCTGGAGCCGCTGGTCGCCGCGCTCTGCCGCACGCCGCTGGCGCGCCTGGCGCGCGTCGCCCTCGCCGTCGCGCTGGCCGCGGCGATGCTGCCCTACGAGCTGCCGCGGCTGCGGCTGCGGATGACCAACGCCGACCTGGTCGCCCGCCGCCTGGCCAGCATGGCGGCGCCCGACGACCTGGTCGTGGTCTCGCCCTGGTACTACGGTGTCAGCTTCGACCGCTACTACCGCGGTCCCGCGAGCTGGACGACCTTGCCGGACCTGGCGGAGCACGACGTCCATCGCTACGACCTGGTCAAGGCAAAGCTGGCTGCCCCCCATCCGATCGACGACGTGCTGGCGGCAGCCCAACGCACCCTGAGCGGCGGCCACCGCGTCTGGCTCGTCGGCCAGCTTCGCCTGCCGCCGCCCGGCCAGGTGCCGGCGGTCCTGCCGCCGGCCCCCGCCAGCCCGGCCGGCTGGCATGACTTCCCCTACGTCGAGTCCTGGGCACTGCAGCTCGGCGCCATGCTCCGCGCCCACGCCGGCGCGCTCGCCCGCGTGCCGGTGCCATCCCCCGATCCCGTCAGCCCGCTCGAGAACATGACCCTGGCCGTCGCCACGGGCTGGCGGCCTTGAGCTGGCGGCGGCAGGCGGCGCGGCTGGTGACGGGACACTAGAATCAGTTCAATGATCGAGCGCCTGTTCAAGGTGCAGGCGGCGGGCTCGACGCCTGGCCGCGAGGTGCTGGGAGGTGTGACGACCTTCCTGACCATGGCCTACATCCTGGCGGTCAACCCGGTCTTCCTCACCGCTGCCGGGATGCCGCTCGCCGGCGCCATCGCGGCGACCGCCGTGGCGGCGGCGCTGGCGACGCTGGCGATGGCGCTGTTCGCCAACTATCCCATCGCCCTGGCGCCGGGAATGGGGATGAACGCCTTCTTCGCCTACGGCATCTGCATCGGGGCGAAGGTGCCATGGCCGACCGCGCTCGGCCTGGTGTTCTGGAGCGGCCTGGCGTTCCTGGCGCTGACCGTCACCGGCGCGCGCCGGGTGCTGGTGCGGGCGGTGCCGCCGGTGATCCAGCTGGCCGGCGCGGTGGGCATCGGCCTGTTCATCGCCTTCATCGGCTTGCAGCACGGCGGCCTGGTGCGGGCCGATCGCAACACCCTGGTGGCGCTCGGCGACCTGGGCTCGCCGGCCGCCCTGCTCACCCTGGGCGGCCTCGCGGTCACCCTCGCGCTGCTCGCCGCCGGGGTGCGCACGGCGATCTTCTGGGGGCTGCTGGCGACTCTCGGAGCGGCGCTCGCGACGGGCGTGGTGCACGCGCCGGAGCGGCTGCTGGCGGTGCCCGACCTCGCCCTGCCGGGTCGCGCCATCGACCTCCTTGGCGCCCTGCGCCTGGACTACCTGCCGCTGGCCCTGGTGATGCTGTTCTTCGCGCTGTTCGACACCCTCGGCACACTCATGGGACTCGCGCACCAGGCCGGGCTGCTGCGCGACGGCGAGCTGCCGCGCGTCGAGCGAGCGCTCGGCGCCGACGCCTTCGGCATGGTCTCGGGGGCGCTCTGCGGCACCTCCCCGGTGACCTCTTACATCGAAAGCGGCGCCGGGATCGGCGTCGGGGCGCGCACCGGCCTCGCCAGCCTCGTCACCGCCGGGCTGCTGCTGGCCTCGCTGCTGTTCATGCCGCTCATCGCCCTGGTCGGACAGGCGGCCGGCGGCGGCAACCCGGTGACCGCGCCCGCCCTCATCCTGGTGGGCACGATCATGGTGCGGGCGGTGCGTGAGATCGACTGGTCGGACGTGACCGAGGCCGCTCCGGCCTTCTTCACCGCCATCCTGATGCCCCTGACCTTCAACATCTCGCACGGCCTGGCCGCCGGCATCGTGGTCTACGCCCTGGTCAAGCTCGCCGCGCG
The DNA here is from genome assembly GCA_035603475.1 of Thermoanaerobaculia bacterium. Classification (GTDB taxonomy): domain Bacteria; phylum Acidobacteriota; class Thermoanaerobaculia; order Multivoradales; family UBA5704; genus JASLEW01. The sequence goes on along the minus strand of DATNKH010000120.1, from coordinate 4,490 downwards.
GCGCGGCCGCGAGGTGCACTGGCTGATGTACCTGCTGGCGGCGCTGTTCGTGCTGCGCTACGCGCTGCTGCCGGTGTGAGGTCCTGGGTCAGTTGCCCGCGAGTTTCGCTATACTGCGTGCCGGCCGCGCGATTGCGGAATTCCTCGAACGCGTAAGGCCGCCGCGGTCCACCGGACGATGACCGACGTCCTGCTCGCGCACGCCTTCTTTCTCAAGAACGATCCCAAGCAGGCGGAGAAGATGCGCCCCTATGCGCCTCTGGGGACGCTCTACGCGGCGAGTGGCGTGCGTAGCAGAGGTTATTCGGTGGCGCTCTTCGACGCCATGCTCGCGACGGACGAGGAGGAGTTCACGGCGCTCCTCGCCGCGCACCGGCCGCGGTTCGTCGTGCTCTACGAGGACCAGTTCAACTTCCTCAACAAGATGTGCCTGGCGCATGCCCGCCACGCGGCCTGCCGGATGGCCCGGCGGGCGCGGCAGGCGGGAGCGACGGTGCTGGCCGCGGGGTCCGAGGTCACCGACCACCCCGAGATCTACCTGGGCCAGGGCGTTGACTACGCGCTGCTGGGCGAGGCCGACCACAGCCTGATCGAGTTGCTCGACGCCCTCGCGGGGCGGACGGAGCGGCAGGTCGACACCATCGCCGGCCTTGCCCTGCCCGATCCCGGCGCCCCTGGCGGGCTGCGGCGGACAGCGCCGCGGCCGCCCGACCGTCATCCCGACGTGTTCCCCTACCCGGCCTGGGACCTGCTGGACGTCGAGCGTTACCGCGCGGCATGGCGGCGCGCCCACGGCTATTACAGCGTCAACCTGGTGACGACGCGCGGCTGCCCCTTCCATTGCAACTGGTGCGCGAAGCCGATCTGGGGCCAGCGCTACGCCATGCGGTCGCCGGCCAGCGTTGCCGAGGAGATGGCGCTGGTCAAGCGCCATCTCGCTCCCGACCACCTCTGGTTCGCCGATGACATCTTCGGCCTGCAGCCGCGATGGGTCTCCGCGCTGGCCGCGGAGATCGAGGCGCGCGACGCCAAGATCCCGTTCATGATCCAATCGCGCGTCGACCTGATGACCCCCAATGCCGTCGCCGGCCTCGTCCGCGCCGGCTGTGTCGAGGTGTGGCTCGGCATCGAGAGCGGCAGTCAGAAGATCCTCGACGCCATGGACAAGGGGACGCGGCGCGCTCAGATCCCGGTGGCGCGCCAGCGGCTCGCGCAGGCGGGGATCCGCGCCTGCTACTTCCTGCAGCTCGGCTACCCGGGCGAGACCTTCGGCGACATCGCCGCGACGCTGCAACTGGTGCGCGAGACGCTGCCGGACGCGATCGGGGTGAGCGTCTCGTATCCGCTGCCGGGCACCAGGTTCCATGCCATGGTCGCGGCGAGCCTGGGAGCGAAGAATCACTGGGACGACAGCGCCGACCTTGCCATGATGTTCCAGGGCACCTATCAGACGGCCTTCTACCGCGAGCTGCACGGGCTGCTCCACCGCGACCTCGAGCTGCGCCACCGGCTCGCCCGCGCCGGCGCCGCCACCGCCGATGCCGTCGCTGCCGCTGCGGAGCTGGCGGCCGTCGAGGCGCGCTTCGCCGAGCTTCGCCGCGACGAGGCGCGGCACCGCAGCCTGAACCCGACGGCGATCGACAAGGACCGCGGTCCGCTGGCGGCGCCGGACCTCTCCCAGCCCTGGAACTGACGATGGCCGACCTGCTCCTGACCCACGGCTACTTCCTCTATCAGGACGCCAAAGAGGTCGAGATCATGAAGCCCTACCCGCCCCTGGGCCTGCTCTATCTCTCGGCCTGGCTGAAGCGGGAAGGGTTCGACGTCGAGGTCTGGGACAGCACCTTCGCCGAGCCCGCGGCGCTCGCCGCGCGCTTCGCCGCCAGCCCGCGGGGAGTGGTGGGGATCTACACCAATCTCATCACCCGCCCCGCGGTGCTCGCCGCCGTCGGCGCCGCCAAGGCGCACGGCTGGACGGTGGTGCTGGGCGGCCCGGAGGCGGCGAACTATCCGGCGGAGTACCTGGCGCGGGGCGCGGACGTCGTGGTGGTGGGGGAGGGCGAGGCGACCATGTCCGAGCTCCTGCCGGCCCTCGCCCGGCATGGCCCCCATCGCCTGCACGGCATCGCCGGCACGGTATTCCGCGACGAGGGCGGCGCCGTCGTCGCCAACCCCGAGCGGGAGCAGATCGCCGTCCTCGACTCCGTTCCCTGGCCCGACCGCGCGGCGATCGACACCGGGCGCTACGTCGACGTCTGGCGGCGGCACCACGGCGCGGGGAGCGTCAACCTGATCACGGCGCGCGGCTGCCCCTATCGCTGCCGCTGGTGCTCGCACGCCGTCTTCGGCTTCACCCACCGGCGGCGCAGCCCCGAGGATTCGGCCGCCGAGCTCGCCCACATCGTCGACGTCTACCGCCCCGACCAGGTCTGGTACGCCGACGACGTCTTCACCATCCACCATCGCTGGCTCTTCGGCTACGCCGCCGAGCTGAGGCGCCGCGGCCTGCGGGTCCCCTTCGAGACCATCTCGCGGCCCGATCGGATGATGCGGGAGGAGGTTCTCGAGACCCTCGCCGAGATGGGGTGCTATCGCATCTGGATCGGCTCGGAGAGCGGCAGCCAGCGCATCCTCGACGCCATGGAGCGCGGCACCACGGTCGAGCAGGTGCGCTGGGCGACCCAGGCGGCGCGGCGCCACGGCATCCAGGTGGGGATGTTCCTCATGTGGGGCTACGAGGGAGAGACCCTCGAGGACATCGCGGCCACGGTCGAGCACGTCAGGCTGTCCAACCCGGACGTCTTCCTCACCACCGTGTCCTATCCGATCATGAACACCTCCTACTACCGGACGGTTGCGGACCGGGTGGTCCCGACCCGGCCCTGGGACGAGGCCAGCGACCGCGACTACGTGGTGCGCGGCCGGCCGCGCCGCGCCTACTACCAGGAGGCCGACCGCTGGCTCCGGGGAGAGGTCGCCGCCGCCCGCCTCGAGCCGACCGATCCCGCCGCCGCGGCCCGCGAGCGAACCGCCGCCGCCGCGGCACGGCAGGCCATGACGGCGCTCGCGAGCGACGTCGAGGCCTAGGCTGACCAGCCAGTCCGACCCGCGACCTCCTGCCGCGGCGGCGCCGCCAGCCGCGGCGTCTCCCGCTGCAACGCGACCCTCGAGCGCGCCGGAGTCTCCAGCGGCGCCGGCGTCTCCCGCCACGCACCCTACCGGGCACCTTGCCGCGCCAGGGTCGCCCGCCGCGACAGCGCTACCCTTCGACGACCTCGCCGCGGGTTACGACGACGCCTTCACGCACAGCGTCATTGGCACGCTGCTGCGCCGGGCGTTGCAGCGGCGGCTGCGCGCGGCGTTCGCGGCGGGCGACCGCGTCCTGGAGCTGGCCTGCGGCACCGGCGAGGACGCCATCCACCTGGGGCGCCTCGGGGTGCGGGTGCTCGCGACCGACGCCTCGCCGGGCATGGTGGCCGCGGCGAAGCGGAAGGTCGAGGCCGCCGCGCTCCAGGATCTGGTCGAGGTGCGGCAGCTCGCCCTCGAGGAGCTGCCACGGCTCGGTGGGCGGGGTCCTGAGCCGCTTGCGCCGCTCGCGCGGCTCGCCGGCGGGCCTCCTTTCGACGGCGCCTTCTCGAGTTTCGGCGGCTTCAACTGCATCGCGGACCCGCGCGGCCCGGCGCGGGACCTCGCCGCGCTGCTGCGGCCGGGAGCACGCGTCCTGCTCTGTGTCATGGGGCCGCTCGTCCCCTGGGAGTGGGGCTGGTTCCTGCTGCGGGGCCGGCCAGGCAAGGCCCTCCGCCGCCTGCGCCCCGGCGGCGCGGCATGGCGGGGGATGCTGATCCGCTATCCTTCGATCGGAGCCATGAGGCGGGCCTTCGAGCCGGACTTCCAGGCGCGGCGCACCGCCGCGATCGGCGCCCTGCTGCCCCCTTCCTATGCCGAGCCCTGGGCCGTGCTGCACCCGCGCCTGCTCGCCCGCCTCGACCGCTGGGAGCGCCGCTGGGAGACCCTGCCGCCCCTCCCCTGGCTCGCCGACCACTATCTTCTCGAGCTCGAGCGCCGGTGAGCGCCGCCGACTGGCCGCTCGCCTGCCCGTCCTGCCGCCAGGATCTCGGGCCGCTCTCGTCGCACCGGGGCCGGAGCGAGGTCCGCTGCCCTGGCTGCGGGCTAGTCGCGCCGTGCATCGAAGGGATCTGGCGCTTCCTGCCGCCGCCCGCCGCGGCGCGCTTCGCCCCGTTCCTCGCCGACTACACCCGCATCCGCCACGCCGAGCAGCGAGGCTCGGACGACCCGGCCCACTATCTCGCCTTGCCGGATTGCCCGCCGGAGCATCCGATCGCCGCGCAGTGGGCCCTTCGGCGCCGCACCTTCGCGGCCTTCACCCGCCGCGTCCTGCCGCGCCTCGGCAGCGGTCTCCGCATCCTCGATCTCGGCGCCGGCGTGGGCTGGCTCTCCCATCGCCTGGCCCAGCTCGGCCACCATCCGAT
>DATNKH010000119.1:0-2602 GCA_035603475.1 Thermoanaerobaculia bacterium | reverse complement strand
GCCCTGCCGCGCCCACCCGACGCGGCGAGCCAGCTGACGCTGCCCGCCGTGGCCCACCTGGGAGCCACCGGGGCGGCGAGATCGGCCGCGGCAGCAGTGGCGGCGGAGCCGGGATCCGCCTGGCCGCCCGGCGGCAGGGTCGCTCTCGCCGGCGGCCCCACGCGGCTCCGGATCACCTCGCCCGAGAACGGCGCGCGGCTGCTGCGCGATCCGGAGACCCCGGCGGCCCTCAACACCGTGGCCTTGAGGGCCGTGGTCGATCCGCCGGTCAACGAGGTGGTCTGGTACGTCGACGGCCTGCCCGTCGCCACCGCGGCGTACCCGTACACCGCGCGCTGGCGCTTGCAGCCGGGCGAGCACACCTTCCAGGTGCGCCTGGGCTCCGGCGCCAGCGCCTCGCGGCGAGTCCAGGTCACCGTCGAGTGAGGCGTCGGAAGCGTCGGCCCGATGGGTGCCAACCCGTCAGGCCCGCTGGTCGTCGGGCTTCCAGTCGCGGATCAGGCGCTTGATGGCCTCGCGGCTGGCGATCTTCTCGTCCAGGACCTTGCGGGTCAACGCCGGCAGCTCCTCGTCGCTCGCGAAGCGCAGCGCGATCAACTGGCCCACGCTGAGCTCGGGAATGCGGGCGCGCTGGTCCGCCGGCAGCAGCTCGCCCAGCCGCACCCGCATCTCGTGACGGATGAGGCGATCCTGGACGGCGAGCGGGAAGTTCCGGAGATAGAACCAGAGGATGATCAGCGCGACCGCCACCAGCACCTGCACGATGCTGTTCAAGCGGTCGAAGCGGCCGCCGAAGCGCCAGAAGTGATAGATCCCGACGAACGTCCACAGCAGGTTGAGCAACAGGATGGCGGGCGCGACGAAGTGATAGAGCGGCACGTAGCGGCGGTGGGTTGCATAGCTCTGGGTTGCCTGATCGGGCATGGAACCTCCTGGTCTCGGAAGCGGCGTTGGAGCTGGTTGCGCCCTCCTGGCCGGGAGGCGGCCGGAGGCGGTTTGTCGACGGATCGCCGCCCCGATCGTACCGCAAGCCCCTCGGTTCCGCGCACCGGCGGCACGCTGGGTAGTGCTGGGTACCGCAGGCTGCAACGCTCTTGTCACAGCGCCGGCTCCCGGCTAGTCGAGGCTAAGTGGTCCAGGACAGAAATCCGCCAACGTATCCACCGGCCCTCCGCGCCCCCGGCGGCGTTGCACCTCCTCAGCGTATTCCCGATACGCTTGCGTCGGCGCGCCTTGCCGGGAACGCGGATTGCTCGGCGGCTACGTTACCGGATTTCTGTCCTGGACCACTAAGCTAGACTTCGGCGCGTGACCGGGCCTCGCGAAGAGCCGTTCCCTTAGCCATGGAAACCCTTCTCGACCGCCCCGCCTCGGACGCCGCTCCGGCCGCCCCGCTGCCACTCGGCGCCGCCGTGTCGCAGCCGCTCGGCGCCGTCGTGTCCTGGCCCCTGGCCGCGGCCGTGCTCGGCACCACCGCCGTCGTCGCCGGCCTGCTCTGGGACATCTCGTGGCACGCCTCCATCGGGCGCGACACGTTCTGGACGCCGGCCCACCTGGCGATCTATCTCGGCGGCCTGCTGTGCGGGCTGTCCGCCGGCTGGCTGGCGCTCTCGACCACGTTCGCCGGCACCCCCGCGCAACGCGGCATGGCCGTCGGCTTCTGGGGCTTCCGCGCCCCCCTGGGGGCCTGGGTGGCGATCTGGGGCAGCATCGCCATGCTCACCTCGGCGCCCTTCGACAACTGGTGGCACGACGCCTACGGTCTCGACGTCAAGATCATCTCGCCGCCGCACCTGCTGCTCGCCGCCGGCGTCCTGGCGATGCAGCTCGGCGCCATGCTGCAAGCGCTGGCGGCGCAGAACCGCCAGGGTGGTCCGTACGGGCGGGTCGGAGAGTCGGCGCCGCCAGAGAAGTCCGGCGAGGCCGGCTCCCGGCTGGCCTGGATCTATGCCTATGCCGGCGGTCTGCTGCTGACGCTCGTCTCGACCATCTTCCTCGAGTACAACGAGCCCAACAAGCAGCATGGAGCGCTGTTCTACGAGATCTGCTGCGCCGCCTACCCGTTGATCCTGGTGGGGGTGGCGCGCGGCTCGCGCCTGCGCTGGCCGGCCACGACCGTGGCGGGGATCTTCATGGCGGTGCGCCTGGCGATGACCTGGCTGCTGCCGCTGTTCCCGGCCACTCCGAAGCTGGCGCCGATCTACAACCCGGTCCACCACCTGTGGCCGCCGTACTTCCCCGAGCTGCTGATCGTGCCGGCGGTCGCGCTCGACCTGCTGCTGCGGCGCGCCGGCCGGCCGGGCGGAGCGCTGGCTCCCCGGGACGACGCCGGGCACCCGGGCCGCCGCGCGGCGCTGGCCCTGGTCCTGTCCCTGGCTGTGGGCGCAGTCTTCTTCGCCCTCCTCCTCGCCGTGCAGTGGAGCTTCTCCGAGCTGCTGATGAGCCCGTACGCGCGCAACTGGTTCTTCGCCGCCGACCAGTGGACCTACCGCGCCCACCCGGGCGCCCGGCGGTACCGGTACTGGCTCGAGGGCGATGCCTTCGGCCCGCGCGCGGCGGCGCTGTCGCTGCTGCTCGCGGCCGCCTCCGCCCGCCTCGGCCT
>DATNKH010000118.1:0-4339 GCA_035603475.1 Thermoanaerobaculia bacterium | reverse complement strand
GGCCGTCCGCGACTTCGAGACGGTCCGCCGGCGGAAGGACGGCAGCGAGGTCGTCGTCAGCCTCTCGATCTCGCCGCTGCGCGACAGCGACGGCAGGCCCACCGGGGCCTCGGTGATGGCTCGCGACATCAGCGAGATCAGCAAGGGCGAGGAGGAGCGGCGCCAGCTGGAGGAGCAACTCCGCCAGTCCCAGAAGATGGAGGCGGTGGGCCGCCTGGCGGGCGGCGTCGCCCACGACTTCAACAACTACCTCACCGCCATCCTCGGCTACAGCGAGATCCTGGCGCTCGAGCTCGGGCCGGACCACGCGGCGCGCGACCGGGTCGAGCAGATCCACCAGGCGGGCGAGCGCGCGGCCGCGCTGACCCGCCAGCTCCTGGCGCTCAGCCGCCGGCAGAACCTCGAGCCTGAGGTGCTGGACCTCGCCGAGCTCGTGCGCGGGCTCCTGACGATGATCGGGCGCCTCCTCGGCGAGGACATCCGCTTGACGACGATCGCCCCTCCCGGCCTCGGCCGCGTCGAAGCCGACCGCAGCCAGCTCGAGCAGGTCATCCTGAACCTGGCGGTCAACGCGCGCGACGCGATGCCGCAGGGAGGCAGCCTGACCTTCGAGCTGCGCGACGTCGAGCTCGACCGGGCGCAGGCCAGCGCTCGCGTCGGCCTGCGGCCCGGTCCGCACGTGGTGTTGAAGGTCTCCGACACCGGGATCGGCATGGACGCGAAGGTGCTGGAGCGGATCTTCGAGCCCTTCTTCACCACCAAGGAACGCGGCAAGGGCACCGGCCTCGGGCTCTCGACGGTCCACGGCATCGTCCACCAGAGCAACGGCGCGATCACGGTGGCGAGCGCCCCCGGGCGCGGCACGACTTTCGAGATCCACCTGCCGCGCGCCGCCGCCGCCGCCGCGCCCGCCGCCCCGCTCGGCGGCGCGCCTCCCGCACCGCCCCGCGGCAGCGAGACGATCCTGCTGGTCGAAGACGAGGCGAGCGTGCGCGACCTGGTGAGCGAGATCCTGAGAGCGAACGGCTACACCGTCCTCGCCGCCGCGAACGCCGACGAGGCGGAGCACGCCGCGAGGAGCCATCGCGGCTCCATCCACCTGCTGCTGACCGACGTCAGCATGCCCGGCAGGAGCGGCCGCGCCCTGGCCGAGGGCCTGCGCCGCCTCCGCCCCGCCCTCCGCGTCCTCTTCATGTCAGGCCACGAGGAGCAGCCCGCCGCCGCGACTACCGGCCCGCCGGTCAGCGGCACCGCCTTCCTCGCCAAGCCCTTCGTCCCCCAAGAGCTCGCCCGCAAGATCCGCGAAATCCTCGCCCCGCCCAGCGCGACGAGTCGGCCGAGCTGCTGACCCGGCGCTGAGCCTGCCGGACAAGGCCGAGGCGCAACTCGCCGGCGCCGCGACCGGCTCTCCGCCGCTTGACGAGCTTCGGTAGTCACAATAGAATCTCGCTAAGTTGCGAAGGTGAATATTAGACCAATGTATATGTTTCTATATTTACCGTCGCGCTTCGGCTGCCGAGGAAGAATCGGAGAGCGTCGACCTGGGAGGTGGTCTTGAGAGTAACCCTGGTCACCTGCTTCAACGCCGAATGGCAATTCGGGCGTCTGCCGAGTCCGTATATCCCCCTGAACCTCCTCTGCCTGGCAGCGGCCGTGCGGGAGCGTGGTCATCAGGTGCAGATCCTCGATCAAACGCTCGCACTGATGCGGGGGGAAGCCGAGGACGGACCGAGGTTCCATGGCCAGATCGCACGGCTCATTCGCCGCACCGAGCCGGACGTCGTCGGTTTTTCCACCATGTGCAACTGCTACCCGCAGTCCCTGACCCTCGCCCGGCGTTATCGCCGCCTCCATGCTAAGGCCAAGATCGTTTTCGGAGGACCTCAGGCAACTGCCGTCGATGTCCAATCCCTGCAGCACTTCCCGTGGATCGACATCGTCGTACGCGGCGAGGCGGACTGCACCCTACCCGATCTGCTCGACGTCTGGGAGGCAGGTCGCCCAATCGACGACGAGATGCCGGGCTTGACCTGGCGGGACGGCCGCGGCGAGGTCCACCGCAATCCCTCTCCGCCTCTGCTCGAAGACCTCGACCTGCTGCCTTTCCCGGCTTACGACCAGTACCCCGCCGCCGACGTCGCGGCGCCGTGGATTCCCGTCGAGGCGGGGCGCGGCTGCCCCTTCGACTGCACCTTCTGCTCCACCAACCTCTTCTTCAGCCGGCGGTATCGGATCAAGTCTCCCGGTCGCCTGGTGGCGGAGCTGCAACACCTGCACGAGACCTATGGCTTCAAGGATTTCGACCTGGTCCACGACATGCTCACTGTCAACAAGCGGTGGGTCGCGGAGTTCAGCCGCCTCCTGATCGATCGGCAGTGCGGCTTCACCTGGGGCTGTAGCGCCCGCGTCGACTGCGTGACGCCCGACCTGCTGACGCAGATGGCGGCGTCCGGCTGCACCGGGATCTTCTTCGGGATCGAAACCGGCTCCCAGCGCCTGCAACCGCTGATCAAGAAAGAGCTGCACATGGCCGCGGTCCTGCCCACCCTGCGACGCTGCGCCGAGCTCGGCATGAGGCCCACGGGCTCGTTCATCACCGGCTTCCCCGACGAGACCGCCGAAGACGCCGCCGCTTCCCTGGAGATGGCCCTGGACGTCCTGCAGCTCTCCCCGAACACCACCGCCCAGCTGCACCTCCTGGCACCCCTGGTCGGCAGCCCTCTGTACGCGAAGCACCGCGATGGCCTGGTTTTCGACGGGCACAGCTCCGATATCTCGCTCTTCCTGCTCACCGCGGCCGAGACAGAGCTGATCAGGCGTCACCCCGACGTCTTCTCGAACTTTTACTTCATTCCGACCCCACGACTGGACCGCAGCTTCACCAAGGCCATCTCGGCTTCCCTGTACACCGTGCCGATCTTGTTGATCGTGCTGCGGCGCGCAGGAGTCGATCTCGTCGAGCTCCTGAGCGGCTGGGTAGCATGGCAGTCGAGCAACCTCGGCGACGAACGGTTCGCCCAGGACTATTACCTCGACCGGTTCGGCCTCGACTTCTGCCAGTACCTGCGCGACGAGATCCTCCCGGTCGTGGCGGACGCGGCGCCCCATCTCCGGGATTTCATCGAGCTTCACGACGTCCGGTTCAGGCTCGAGAAACGCAGGACCGACGAGGATACGCTGTACCGGGAGTTCGACTTCGACCTGGCCGACCTCGCGCAGCAGGCGCGCACGGACGGCCCCTGGCCGCCGGTAGAGCGGCGACGGAATGGAATGCTCTTCATCAACCTCGGCCGCGGCTCGAGTCGCGGTTGCGGGTACATGTATCTCGACGTGCCGATCCCCCTGAACCCGAGGCCCCTGATTCGCCCTGGCGACGTGCTGGAGATCCCGAACCTCGCGGCTCAGCTGCAGACGCAGCCGAAGCTGCTCATCTATAACAAGACGCAGAACCGGCTGCTCCTGACCGAGCACCACATGACCTCCCAGACCTTGCGGCAGCTCGGCCTGGAGACGGTCAGGACGACTTCAAACCCCCTCAACCCCTTCAACCCCCTCAACAAGGAGGAGCGCGATGGCAGAGAAAGGAAAGACCACCCACATCAACCTCGACGGCAACGAGCTCGTCAGGCACCTGACCAAGGCGGGCCTCGACCCTAAGAAGCTCGACCTGAGGGAAGTCCTCGGCAGGGGCGAGCCGGGACTCGACATCGCGGAGCTCGAGTCCCGACTCCACGCCGCCGGATCGAGGACGGCCTTGTCGTGGGAGGTGACTGTGACGGTCAAGGTCGCGAGCCGTTGAGCGTCGAGCCGGGCGCTGGCGATAGCCAGCCTTCGGCGGGGATGGCGATTCCACCCTGGGTCCGGCGGCAGGCCGAAGCCACCTCGGCCGCCGTCGCGGCCCTGCAGGCCGCGTGGCCGGATCGCGTGCTCCTCGGTGCGGCGGAGCCTTCGATCTACGACTGCTTTCCCTACCTCTTTCTCGAAGCCTTCCCCGCGCTGCCCGATGCCGATCTCGCGCAGTTCGCGATCGCGGCTCGCCTGTATGCGAGCTCGATCTTCCTGCACGACAAGATCTACGACCGAGAGGGCGAGCAAGCGGCGACGGCTCCCCTGGCACCCGTCAATGCGCTGCGGATCCTCGCCATGCAGTGGGAGGCCTACCGCATCCTGCACCGGCTGTTCGCGCCGGACGCCCGGTTCTGGGCGCGCTTCCAAGGCTACCTGGCGGAGTTCGCCCACGCCCTGATCGAGGAGCAAAGGTTCGTCATTGGCGGCCGGCCCTGGCTGGAGTACACCGAGGACGTGGCCCTTGACATCACTCGCGGCAAGAACGGGGTCG
>DATNKH010000117.1:0-2639 GCA_035603475.1 Thermoanaerobaculia bacterium | reverse complement strand
CCCGTCGCGGCGCCCGCGCCGGGCGCGCCCGCCGCATGCGGGGCGTGGACGGCGAGCGCGGTCGGATGGAACTGCACGAACTCGAGGTCCACCAGCCGGGCGCCGGCGCGCGCCGCCATCGCCAGGCCGTCGGCGGTCGCCTCCCGCGGATTGGTGGTGTGGAGGAAGAGCTGGCCCAGGCCGCCGGTCGCCAGCACCACTGCCGGCGCGCGGTACAGCACCCGCCGGCCGTCGCGGTGCAGCGCCAGCAGCCCGACGACCGCGCCCGCCTCGCGCACCAGGTCGAGGGCGAAGGTCTCGTCGACGACGCCGATGGACGGCTCGCGGTGCACCGCGTCGACCAGCGTGCGCACCACCTCCGCGCCGGTGGCGTCGCCGCGCGCGTGCAGGATCCGGCGCCGGCTGTGCGCGGCCTCCCGCCCGAGCGCCAGCCGGCCGCCGGGATCGCGGTCGAAGCGGGCGCCCAGCGCCAGCAGCGAGCGGACGCGCCGCGGCCCGTCGCCGGTCAGCAGGCTGACGATCGCCGCGTCGTTGAGGCCGGCGCCGGCCGCCAGCGTGTCGGCGGCGTGCAGCGCCGGGTCGTCGTCGTCTCCTACTGCCGATGCCACGCCGCCTTGCGCCCAGACGCTGGCGCCGCCGGCGCCGGCGCCGCTCGAGCGCGTCTTCGTCAGCACCAGCACCCGCCGCGGCGATCCGGACGCGACGCGGGCGCCCCCCGGCACCGGTGGCCAGGGTTCGCGCGAGCTCGCCGGCGGACCGCCCGACGCGCAACCGAGCGCGGCGGTCAGCCCCGCGGCCCCCGCGCCGACCACCAGGACGTCGGCCTCGACGGTCTCCAGAGCCGCCGCGGTCTCGGCAATACCGCCCTTCCTCACTGGGCGATCTCCCGCCGCTCCACACGGTCCCGCCGCTCGCGCGGCTCCCGCCGGCCGACCGCCAGCATCCGTTCGAGCGCCCGGCGGGCGCGGCCCGAGGTCTCGGCGTCGAGCTCCACGCGATGCTCCATCGCCTGCAGGGCGTGCAGGATCTTCGGCAGGGTGATCCGCTTCATGTGGGGGCAGAGCGCGCAGGGGCGGATGAACTCGACGTCGGGGAACTCGACCGCCACGTTGTCGCTCATCGAGCACTCGGTGACCATGACGACCCGCCGCGGACGCGACTCCCCGACGTGGCGAATCATCGCCGCGGTCGACCCCACGAAGTCCGCCTCCGCCAGCACCTCGGGCGGGCACTCCGGATGGGCCAGGACCTGGATGCCGGCATGGCCGGCGCGGAACTCCCGCACCTCGGCGGCGGTGAAGCGCTCGTGCACCTCGCAGTGGCCGCGCCAGAGAATGACCTCAACCGCGGTCTGGCCGGCGACGTAGCGGCCGAGGTACTCGTCGGGCAGGAAGATCACCCGCGGCACACCCAGCGACTCGACCACCGCCACCGCGTTGGCCGACGTGCAGCAGATGTCCGACTCCGCCTTGACCTCGGCCGAGGTGTTGACGTAGGTGACCACCGGCACCCCCGGGTAACGCTGCCGCAGCAGCCGCACGTCGGCGCCGGTGATCGAGGCGGCGAGCGAGCAGCCGGCACGCAGGTCGGGGATCAGGACCGTCTTCTCCGGCGACAGGATCTTCGCCGTCTCGGCCATGAAGTGGACGCCGGCGAGCACGATGACCTCGGCGTCGGTGCCGGCGCCGAACTGCGCCAGGGCCAGCGAGTCGCCGCAGAAGTCGGCGACGCCGTGGAAGATCTCGGGCGTCTGGTAGTTGTGGGCGAGCACCACGGCATGGCGGCGCCGCTTCCACTCGCTGATGGCGGCGACGTAGGGGGCATGCAGCGGCCACTCGATCGGCGGGATGACCGCGCGCACCCGCGCGGCCAGGCCGGCGGTGGCGCGAGCGACCTCAGGCGTGTACTCGAGAGTCGCGGCGGCCGGCAGGGTCTGCTGTTGGCTCATCCACCTCTCCAATGCTCATTATGAGCATATCCCATCGCAAAAGGTAGCCGGCTCGCACCGGCCTCCCACTTATACTAGACCTGAGCATATCGCCTGTCAAGCGCCTGTGACAGGTTCGACAGGTTCGCCTTCTGCGAGGAGACCTCCGCCGGGCGCATCGCGTCCAAGCACCAGCGCGAGAGTGCGGCCGCACGCCTGGCCGCCCCAGGCCTGAGACTCGGACCATGAGATTGACCCTCGCGTGCAGCGAGCTGGCCCGCTCACGACCCCCGGCGCACCCCGGGCAGCCCGACGCCCGGGGCCGGGCGCTCGCGCAGCACCTCTCGGCGGAAGACGAAGAGCTCGGCCGGGCGGCCACCGGTCGGCGGATGCCGGCGGCCGGTGCCCTCGACCAGGCCGCCGGTCTCGACCAGGCGGCGGAAGTTCTGCTTGTGCAGGCGCACGCCGGCCAGCGCCTCCACCACGCGCTGCAGCTGCAGCAGGGTGAAGGTGGGAGGCAGCAGCTCGAAGACCACCGGCCGGTACTTCAGCTTGCCGCGCAAGCGGCCGAGGGCGGTGGCCAGGATGCGGCGGTGATCCAGGGCCATCGGCCGCCCGGGGAGCGCCGCCGGGGCTTGCCACCGCGCCGCGGCGGCGGGCTCGGGGCCGCCGCGCCGGGCCGCCGCGTCGCGCCGCGCTTCCGGGACCAGGC
>DATNKH010000116.1:0-7958 GCA_035603475.1 Thermoanaerobaculia bacterium | reverse complement strand
GGGCGGCGCGCACCGCCACCTCCCGCGCCCGCGCGCCCCCCAAGGCCAGCAGCAGGCTGCTGACGTTGGCACAGGCCAGCAGCAGCAGGAGTGCGACCGCGGCCAGCAGCACCTCGAGCGCGGGGCCGGAGCTGCCGGCGGTCTGCCGGCGCAACGGCACGGCGATCGCGCCCCAGCCCTGGTTGGTGTCGGGATGTTCGGCCGCGAGGCGGCGCATCAGCGCGCCGAGCTCTGCCCGCGCGCGCGCCGGCTCGATGCCGGGCCGCAGGCGGGCCACCGCCTCCATGAAATGAGCGCCGCGGCTGTGCTCGGCCAGGTCCCAGGTGAGCCCCTGCCAGACGTCCGTCTCGCCGGGGAAAGCGAAGCCCGGCGGCATCACTCCGACCACCGTGTAGAGAATGCCGTCGAGCCGCAAGGCACGTCCGAGGACACGCGGATCGCCGCCGTAGCGCCCGCGCCACAGCCGATGGCTGATCACCACCTCGTGCGCGCTGCCGTGCAGGGCGCCGCCGAAGGCGAAGGAGCGCCCCGGCCGCGGCCGCACGCCCAGCACCGCGAAGATGTTGCTCGAGGTCTCGACCGCGCTCACCCGCAGCGGCTCGCCGGCCTCGTCGGTGAGGTTGACCTCGGGCCGCCACCAGGCGGCGGCGTCGGAGAAGACCGCGGCGAGCGACCGGTCGTCGAGGAAGTTGACCGGCGACAGCCTCTCCTGGTCCAGGCCTTTCGCCGCGTTCGTCTCCCAGAGAGCCACCAGGCGCTCGGGCTCGGCGTACGGCAGCGGCGCCAGGACGACCGCCCGGACGATGCTGTAGAGCGCGCTGTTGGCTCCCAGGCCCAGGGCCAGCGCCAGCACCGCGGCCAGGGTCACTCCCGGCCGTTGCCACAGCCCTCGCCAGCCGTAGCGCAGGTCGCGGACCAGATCGTTCACGCTCCTGGATACCAGGCAGGACGCCACCGGGTTACGCGCCGGTCCGAATCGTGGCGGCTCGGCGCCAGCCCGGCTCAAGAACGGCGGTAAGGAACCACGACCTTCGGGAGCATGGGAAAATGGCGTCGATTGAACGTCGCCAGCAGACTACCGCTGACGGCCGCCGTGGCCGCGATCAACGCGTCGGCGAGGCCGGTTCCATGGCTCTGGCCGTAGTCGCGCCGGTACTGGCCGGCCAACCTTCCGATCTCCTCGGTTGCCGGCAGCACTGCCAGCGCCGACAGGAAGCGATCCAGGATCTGGCGTTCGCGCTCACCCTTGATGCCGGCGAAGAGCTCGGCAATGGTGATCGCCGACACTATGAGGTCCGCGTCCTGGCTCTCCAGCCACTCGCCGGCCTCGGTCCGCCCACGGAGATACTCGACGAGGACGTCGGTATCGAGCAGCAGCCGACCGGGCATCCGCTGCGCCCCGCTCAGCGCCCCATCCGGTCGAATTCGCTGCGCAACGCCACGAAGTCTGGCAGATCGGCCCGATCCCGCCAGAGGCCGCGAGCCTGCCGTAGCAGAGGAAGTCGATCCGCGCCCGCACGGCTGGCGAGATACCGGTCGATCGCCTCGCGGATGAGCTCGCTCTGGCTGCTCCCGGTACGATCGGCCAGGGCCGCCAGCTGCGTCCGTTCACTCTCGGTGAGATAGATCTGCGTCCTGACCATGCCTACCCAGTGGTGTATATCGGCAATGTATAATCCTGCCGAAGCGTTGTCAACGACCCCCGGTAGCGAAGGTAGCGAAGGCGGCTGGGCGGGGCTGAAGACATGGGAGCAGCTACCGAGCATGGCGATGCGCCCAGATCAGCTCCGAAAGGCGAACGCTCGGATTCGTGCGCAGCGGGGGGACATCAGCTGGGGAGGAGGGACATCCCGTTGTCTGCCAGCCATCGTTGAAGGCGACGGGTGCCCCGGTGGCCAATGGTCGCGAACAGCGCTTGGCTCTCGGCGGCTGCGGTCAGCGCGCCCTCGGAGTCCCCCGCGGCGGCTTTGACACGTGCGCTGCCGAAGAGAGCTTCGGCGGTCAGCTCCGGCACCGCCGCCGCTCTCGCTCTCGCCAGCAGGGCCTCGTAGGCGGCAAGGGCTTCAGTCCCGCGGTTCAGGCCGAGCCGAGCGTCACCCAACGCAAGCAATGCGACGCCCGTGTTCCACCAGTGTTCGGTCGCCCGCGCCAGATCGAGCGCCGACCCGGCGAGGCCCTCCGCATCTTGATACCGTCCGTGGGCCGCGGCAAGCCGTGCTGCGAGCACCGTCAGGTAGGAGATTCGCCGCGGATGACCGATGGCATCTGCGATCTGCCGGGCTTCGCTCATGTACGTCGGCGCGGACGTGAGCGCGCCCGCTTCGATCTTGAGCAAGGTCAGCTCGGCCAGCACATGGCTCATTCTCTCCTGGTGCCCCATCGACCGCGCCAGCTCGAGGCTCGCGCGCAGCATGTGCTCGCCCGCCCGGTCGCGGCCGCACTTCCACGCCAGACTTCCAAGCTCGTGACGGCAGATGCACTCGATCTCGCGGTTGCCGATCTCCTCTGCCTTGGCCAAGCCTTGGCCGAGCAGCTCCTCCGCGAGTGCGTACTTTCCGCGCAAGATATGGAGCTCACCGAGGAAGGCGCAGATGCGCCCGTGTTGCCGCCCCAGGCGACCGGAGATGGCGGCTTCCATCGCCTGTCTGAGAGCTTCCTCCGCGCGGTCGAGCTCGCCAAGATTCATGGCAACGGCGCCCTTCTGCCGCAACAGCGTGCTCAGCTGATCGAGGTCGCTCATCTTCGAGGCATCTGCGACCGCTCGATCGAGGTAGGCGGCAGCCTCGCGGTATTTCCCAAGGTTGGCCAGGACCCCGCTCAGGTTGCCGAGAAGCTTGCAGGTGACCAGGTCGTCGCAACTGGTGTCGAGGCCGCTCCTCGCCCATGCCTCCGCCTCCGCGTACTTGCCTTGCTTCCTCGCAATCCGCGCGCGACCGTTGAGAGTACCTGCAAGCATCTCCTTGTCGCCGATCTCGAGGGCAAAGCTCTCGGCTCGCTGCAGGAACTCTTCCGCCGCAGGATAGAGGCCCAGCGACTCGAGGTACCAGAAGAGCGCGCGCATCCCGCCCAAGAACACGCTGACGAGACCTCTCTCGTGAGCGCCGCGCAGCGCGGCACAGATGTTGGCGCTTTCGACCTCGAGACTGCGGTAGCCTCTGTGAAGACCGTCGTGATTGGTCACCAGCTCGACATAAAAACGCACCATCCGCTCGTAAAGCCGTGCTTGGTCGGCTCCATCACGCTGCAGTGCCCTGGCATAGCTCTCGATCGTCTGATGGACGGTGTAGCGGTCCTGGTCCGCGTTGCCGGGGTCCACCGTCGACCATTCCAGAAGGCCAGCATCCACCAGGGCATTGATCGCCTCGGCGTCGGTTCCCGAGACCGCGCAGGCGGCGTCCTCGGAGAAGGTATTCGGCTTCGGAGGGAACGCCGAGAGGGAGCTCAGCAGTCTCTGTGCCGCCTGGTCGAGCTCGTCATAGGACAGACCGATCACTTCCCACAACGACATCGGGATCGCTTCGGCTTCTCCTGGGACAGCCTCGTCGCCTTCTGGGTGAGAGGCGCGCAATTGCAGCATGCCATCGGCGTTGGCCAGTCGGTCGAGCGCCCTCCGCAGGCGGGAACGCTGTCCGGAAAAGCTCTCGTGGCGCAGGAAGCTGCCGATGATGATGAGTGCCAGTGGCAGGTGGCCCACGGCTTCGGCCAGGGCCTCCGACTTGGCTGTCAGGTCACGCACCAGCTGCGGTACGTAGCGGCTCAGAAGGTCCAGCGATTCCGTCTGTCCCAGCTGTTGGATCGCCTCGACGCGGGTCTGGCTCTCGGCAAACTCCAGCGCAATGTGCAGCTGGCGCGTGGTGACGAGATGTGCGGACTGCTCGTTGCCGATCTTGAAGGCGCGTGCGTCATCCAGCCGCCAGGCATCGTCGATGATCACCAGCACCGGTCGTGCCGCGAGCGCGTCGCGTAGTCGCTGGCGGCGAGCGCTGACAGTGGTGAGAGCCGCAAGCTCGCTGGACTCGATTCCCACCTGCGTAGCGACGTTGCCGAGGAGCGTAAGGCGATCCGGCTTGCGCCCGAGACCCACCCAGATGACGTTGTAGTCGAAGAGCCGCTGGATCTCCGGGTCGTAAGCAATCGCCAGCGCCAGCGCCGTCTTGCCGATGCCAGGTAGGCCGTAGAGCCCGAAAAGCCGGTGGCTCTCGCGCTGCGAGAGCGTCTGCCGAACGAGCGCCAGGGTCTTCTCACGTCCCACCAGATCGGGCACCGGGTAAGGCGGCGGCACCAGGCAGTGCGGCAGCGCAGCGGGCGGGGCATTGCGCTCCGACGGATCGGAGGCCTTGCCGCGGAGCCCGAAGAGCAGGTGCTCGAGAGACTCTGCGAACTTCGAATCATCGCGAAAGTCCACCCACTGACGGATTTCGAGGAACGCCGGCAGCTCGGCGTCACACAGCAGGCAGGGGATGACCCTCCGTTCGCGCCCGTCGGCTTGCGACAGCGCCCGAGCGTATTCTTCCTCGACCCAACGCGACCGCATCGCGTCCGGCGACACCACGATCAGCACCGCCGTGCTGTCGCTCAGACCGAGCTCGAGGCTCGTGACAAAGAGATCACCAGGTCGGATCTCATCCCGATCCAGCCAAACTTTGACGCCCCTCTCTTCGAGTGCGCCCTTGAGCCGGCGCACCCACTCCGCATCGACCCTGGAGTGGCTGATGAAGGCATCGAAATGATGGAGTGGCCCCGACAGATTCATAGCCATAACTCGATGTTATTGGAGTACTCTCTCAATCATAGCATCGAAGCACCTGGCGTCCAGCCGGGTCCGAACCCCTGGCCTCCGAGCGTGGTTCCCGGGAGCAGGAGGGGCCGCGCGGCTCACTCCTCCGTGGCAGGGGTGCCTGCGGCGGTAGTGGTCGCGAGCCTGGCGCGGTAGGCGGTGTAGTCGGGGACGAGGCGCTGGTAGACGCCTGCCATGAGGGGGGAGGAGATCATGAAGTCGGCGGAGGAGCGGTTGCAGGCGACCGGGATGTTCCAGACCACGGCGATGCGCAGCAGGGCCTTGATGTCGGGGTCGTGCGGCAGCGGCTCGAGCGGGTCCCAGAAGAAGATCACGAAGTCGATCTTGCCTTCGGAGATCTTGGCGCCGATCTGCTGATCGCCGCCGAGCGGACCGCTCTCGAGCTTGTGGAGCGTCAGGTCGAGCTCCTCTTCGAGGATCGTGCCGGTCGTCCCGGTGGCGTACAGGTCGTGCTGCGCCAGCAGCTGCACGTTGTACTTGGCCCAATCGAAGAGGTCCTGCTTCTTGTTGTCGTGCGCGACCAGGGCGATCTTCTTCCGCGGCTGCATCGCGATCTTCTTGTAAGGCATCGTCTCTCCCTTCTCGCCGCGGCCGCCGCTCACCGGGCCCGCGCGCTCGCCAACTCGTCCTTGACGACCACGCCGCCCTTCATCACGAAGCGGACCCGCTCGAGCTCGGTCAGGTCGGCGAGCGGGTCGCCGTCGACCGCGATCAGGTCGGCGTAGCGGCCGGCGGCGATGGCGCCGGCGCGGTCGCTCCAGCCGAGGAGATCGGCGGCGCTGGTCGTCGCCATGGCGAGGATCTGGGCCGGCGTGAGGCCGAGCTTGCGCAGCGAGCGGAACTGCCTGGCGTTCTGGCCGTGCGGGTAGACCCCGGCGTCGGTGCCGAAAGCGAGCTTGACGCCGGCCTGCACGGCGCGCCGCCAGTTGGCGAGCTGCGACTTGCTGAGCTCGATCTCCTTGTCGACCATCTTCGGCGGCAGGCCGAGGTGGTCGGCCTCGGCGAGCAGGTACTCGTCGGTGTAGATGTCCGGCACCAGGTAGATGCCGCGCTCCTTCAGCAGGCGGATGCCCTCGTCGTCGATCAGGCCGCCA
This sequence comes from Thermoanaerobaculia bacterium, assembly GCA_035603475.1. GTDB lineage: Bacteria > Acidobacteriota > Thermoanaerobaculia > Multivoradales > UBA5704 > JASLEW01. The sequence continues at coordinate 2,066 of DATNKH010000116.1, read as the reverse complement.
TGCTCGATCGAGGCGACGCCGGCGCGCGCCGCGCGCTTGATGCCCTCGGTGCCGTGGGCATGGGCGGCCACCTTCTTGTGCCACATCGCGGCCTCGGCGACCAGGGCGTCAAGCTCCTCCTGGGAGTACTGCGGCGCGCCGACCTCGGCCTCCTCGGAGAGCACGCCGCCGGTCGCCATGACCTTGATCCAGTCGGCGCCGTTCTTGACCTCGAAGCGCACCAGCTTGCGGATCTCGGCCACGCCGTCGGCGACGCCCGAGAAGTGCTCGAAACGCAGGTAGGGCGAGAACCCGGACAGGTCGTTGTGGCCGCCGGTCGACCCCAGCGCCAGCGTCGCCACCTGCATGCGCGGGCCGACCACCTCGCCGCGGTCGATGGCATTGCGAAGGGCGACGTCGATGAATTCGCTGGCGCCGACGTCGCGCACCGTGGTGAAGCCCGCCTCGAGGGTGCGCCGCGCATAGACGTGGGCGACCACGGCGAGGTCGATGGGGCTGCGGCGGAAGAGGTCCTCGTAGTAGTTGCCACGCTGGGCCGTGATGTGGGTGTGGCAGTCGATGAGGCCCGGCAGCACGGTGGCGTGCGAGAGATCGATCACCGGCGTCCCCGGCGGGAAGGGGAGGCCCGGGCCGACGGCGGAGATGCGGTCGCCGGCGATCAGGATCACCGCGTTGCGCACCGGCGCCCCGCCCAGCCCGTCGATCAGCCGGCCGGCGCGCACAGCGATCAGCCGCGGCGCCGCCGCCACCGCCGTTGTCGCCGGTGTCGCCGCCGGCTGAGCGCCGAGCGGGGCGGCCGGCGGCAGGGCCGCCAGCGCCAGCAGGCAGGCCGCGACCGAGACGACGGTCCCCGCAACGGTTCCCGAGACGGTTCCCGAGACGATTCCCGAGGCGATCCTGACGATACGCCGCATGCGTCAGCCTCCTTGCCGGATTGCTCGCCCCCGTGGGCGGCGACGCGATTCTATCGCCGTCGGTCGTCCGCTGCCGGCGCCCGCTGCCGGCCGGGATCAGCCGTAGAGATGCTGGTACTGCGTCCAGGCGGCGAGCACGCGGGCGAGGTGGAGGCGGGTCTCGCGGAAGCCTATTTTGGTGAAGTACTCCTCGGGCTCCTGGCTGAAGCAGTAGGTGCGCCAGAGGATGGCCTGCGCCTCGCCGGCGTCGTAGGCGGCGATGGCGATGTGGGGGGTGCCGCGGAAGGTCCGCTGGAGCTGGGCGAGATAGGCGCCGCCGAGATCGATCGCCACCTCGGGCCGGTAGAGGTCGTCGGGCTCGAGGCGTTCCATGCCGATGGCCGCGGCGATGCGGCGCGCGGTGGCGAACACGAACTGCGTCAGGCCGCGGGCGGCTCCCGGTGACAACGCCTGGGCGTCGAAGCGGCTCTCGACACGGATCAGCGCCGCCATCAGGTAGGGATCGACGCCGCGCAGGCGGCCTTCCGCGAGTAGCGATTCGCGGTAGGCGAACGGGTAGAGGCAGTGCTGGAAAACTGCCGGCAGCAGCACCGTCGGCAGCCGCGCCGGCACCCGCTCGCGCAGCGCCTCGGCCAGCTGGATCGACCGCGCCGTCTCGCCGGTGCGCGCCAGCAGCAGGCTGCCGGTCAGGGCGAGCGCCGGCCGCGCGGGCGGGAAGAGCTCGCGCACCGCCGGCGCGCCCTCGTGCCAGACGCCGAGCGCCAGCAGCATCTCCTCCGGCCGGCGCAGCGTCGCGGTCCACAGCGGCCACGCGTCGATGGGCAGCTCGCTCATGCGCAGGAAGGGAGCCGCGGCCGGGTCGGCGAGCAGCTGGGCGCGCAGCCGGCGCTCGGCGAGCTGGCCGGCGGGGTCGGCGGGGCCGAGCAGCAGCCAGGCGTCGTAGAGGTCATGGAGGTGGCGCGAGACGGCCAGGCGCCGTCCGGCCGTGCGCGCCTCGCCGGCCAGCGGCTCGACGGCGAGCCGGGCTACCGCCGCCCGCGACAGCGGATGGTAGAGGTCGGCGCGCAACGCCGCGAGATAGGCGGCCACGGCCGCCGGCAGCTGGCGCACGTCTTCGGCGCCCCCGGCGCCCCCGGCGCTAAACCCCGGTCG
>DATNKH010000115.1:0-4288 GCA_035603475.1 Thermoanaerobaculia bacterium | reverse complement strand
GACGGTCCGGGCGAAGACCAGCAGCCCCGAGGTGTCCTTGTCGAGACGCTGCACGGCGCGCAGCGTCGGGTTGCTTGCCGCCCCTGCGGGTGCCGCCGCCGCGCCGGCGGTCTCGGCGTGGGCTACGACAGCGCGGCGCCGCGTCTCGATCCGGCGTAGCGCGACGCGCGTCAGCGCCAGCACAGTGTCGCGGTCGCCGCGTTCGAAAGGCACGGTCAGCACTCCCGGCGGCTTGCGCACCACCACCAGGTCGGCATCGGCGTAGACGACCAGGTCCTTTTCCAGCTCGGCCCTCGCAGGACCCGCCGCCGCCGCCGGCCGCACCTCGACGCTGCTGCCGGCCGCCGGCCGCCATGCCGGATCGGTCGCCGCCCGCCCGTCCACCCACACCGTGCCGGCGCGGCAGAGCGCCCGCGCCTGCTCCCAGGACGTCCCGGGCGCCAGCTCGCGTACCACCGCCGCGAGGGTGGGCGGCGGTGGCGACGTCGGCGCCGAGGAGGGTGTGGAGCCGCGCCGGCCCTGGTTTCGCGATTCTGACACTGCTCCCCCTTGCACCCCTCGTGTCTCGATCACCCTCGGGGCTGCCCGCCCCTCCGCCGCCCATAGTAGCGAGGTAACCCTGGACATGACGAGTCACGATGAGACCAGCGTTGACATGCAAAGCATCTCAGCTCGGCGTCGCCGAGGTAGCGTTGTATGCTCTTCCGATGAAAATCCGCGCCTTCCTGGTGAGCATTACCCTCCTGCTGCTGGCAGGCGCCGCCCCAGCCTGGCCGGCAGCCAGCTGGGCGCCGGCTGCGCCGCCGCAGGACTGGATCACCTCCGTGGTGGTCGATCCCTCGCGGCCCGGGGTCGTCTATGCGCTGGAGCTCGAGAAGTCGTTGCTGCGGACCCTCGATGGCGGCGCCACCTGGTCCGTCGACGACGCGGCCTTCCCGGCGGCCACCGGCCTCACCGCTCTCGCCATCGATCCCACGCAACCAGCGATCCTGTATGTCGCCGCCAACGAAGGCGTCTTCAAGACGACGGACGGCGGTGCGAGCTGGAAGGCCGTCAGCGCCGGGCTGCCGCCGAATCCCGCGATTTCCACCCTGGTCGTCGATCCGTTACACCCGATGACCGTTTTTGCCGCTGCTCTCGCCGGGCTCTTCCGCACGCTGGACGGCGGCCTCAGCTGGAGCGCCGTCCGATGCACGCCGCCGAACGAGCTGCCAGTCCGAGCGTTGGCGATCGCGCCTACGGAGCCTGCCACTGTCTACGCCACCGCCAGGTATGGCGCGTTCAAGAGCACCGACGGTGGCGCCATCTGGAACGAGCTCGGCCTGCCGGCGGACGGCGACCTCGACCTCTTCACACTGGCGGTCGATCCGCTGCACCCTTCCACGATCGTCATCGGGTCTCACTGTCACTCCTTCAAGTCGGAGGACGAAGGCCGCACCTTCTACCGCATCGCCGACGCTTCGCCCCTCTGCATCGACGCGAACCTGATGGTCTTCGATCCCGCGCACTCCGGGACGATCTACCAGGGGACCTCCCACGGCATCAGGCGCTCGACCGACGGCGGCGCGACATGGCGCAAGATCGCCCCCCTGCGCATCAGCGCCCTCGCCGTCGATTCCCGAGCCCAGGGCACGATCTGGGCAGCCGACGATAGCGGGATCTTCAAGAGCCTCGACGGTGGCGCCAGCTGGCGGAACCTCGACGCCCGTGCCGCCGCGATCCATACCGTCGCCATCGACCCGGCGCGCCCGGCGACGCTCTACGCGAGCGCGGCGGGTCACATCTACAAGAGCCTGGATGCCGGCGCGAGCTGGACCGAGGCGGTGGACGACAGCTGCGAGTGCCGCCCGCGGTGGGACGACGTCGGGGTGCTGGCAGTCGATCCAGCGAATTCCTCCACCGTGTACGCGGGTGCCGAGGAGGGCCTGTACCGAAGCACGGACGGCGGCGCCTCCTGGACCGTCCTGGAAGAAGGTCCGCTGACTCAATTCTCGACCGTCTGGGACCTGGCGATGGATCCCGCCCACCCCGACGCTCTTTACGTGAGCATCTCGCCCGACGTGATCCTGAGGAGCTTCGACGGCGGTCTCCACTGGCGCCCCAGCGACGCCGGTCCATTCCATAAGGATCCCGGCCCGCCCTTCGGCACCGATTTCGAGGGCTGGGTGGGAGCCTTGTCGGTGGCTCGGGGCAACACGGTGTACGGCGGAGGCTGCAACCTCGGACCGCTCGAGAGCCATGACGGCGGTGCCACGTGGGCCATCATCAGCTCCGGGCTACCCGCGGTCCACTCTTGCGCGACGCGCCTCGTCGCGAGCTCTGCAGATCCCCAGACCCTCTATGTCGCGCTGAACACGGTCGCGGGCCCGCTGGGGGTCTTCAAGAGCACCGATGGTGGGGCCCATTGGCGCCCGGTCGGCACCTTGCCCCTGACGGGCGCGCCGCTCGAGGACGGCGGCCACCAGGGGTGGGATCCCGCCAGGTTCCCACGCTTCGGCGGCGGCGGTCCGTACGGCAGCGCCATTACGGACCTGGTGCTCGATCCAGGCAACTCCCAGGTCCTCTATGTCGCGTGGTCTCCTGCCGGCATCTGGAAGACGATCGATGGCGGCGAGAGCTGGAGACCGGTCAATGCGGGCCTGGCCGTGACCGAAGTTTCGAGGCTGGTGATCGACCCGGTGCACGCCGCCACCCTCTACGCAGCCACCTCGGGCGGTGTCTTCAAGACCGTCGACGGTGGTGCCCACTGGGCCGCCGCGTCCTGCGGTCTCACCGATTCGTACGGCGTGCCCGCGGCGCTCTGCGCCAAGCCCTGAGGCCACTGGCGCCGCCATGGGCGAGCTGCGGGCCTCCGTGCGGCTGGCCCTCCCGGTGATCGCCGTGCAGCTCGGCGTCGCGCTGATGAGCACGATCGATACCGCGATGCTCGGCCGTCTCTCGGCGGCAGCGCTCGCCTCGGCGGCGATCGCGCACGTCGTCAGCATCACCCTGCTGATGTTCGGCGCCGGCACTCTCGCCGCCCTCGACCCGCTGGTCTCCCAGGCCTTCGGCGCCGGCGACCGCCGCGCGGCGGGCGGTCACCTGCTGCGCGGGCTGGTCCTGGCAGCGGCGCTCGCCGTGCCGGTGTCGCTGCTGATGATCGATATCGGCCCCCTGCTGCGGGCGCTGGGCGAGCCGCCGGAGGTTGCCGCCGGCGCCACGCTCTACATCCGCCTGCTGATCGCCGGCAACCTGCCGCTGCTGCTCTTCCACGCGCTGCGCCAGACCCTGCAGGCGATGAGCATCGTGCGGCCGTCGCTGCAGGCCATCGCCGCCGCCAACCTCGTCAACGGGCTCGCCAACTACGCCCTCATCTTCGGCCACTGGGGCTGCCCGCGGCTCGGCGCGCCGGGCTCGGCCTGCGCCACCGCAGCGGCGCGCTGGGCGATGTTCCTGTGGCTGCTGCTGGCGGCGCGGCGGCCGCTGCGTGAGAACGTGGAGGGGCTCGGGTCCTGGCGCGGGCTCGGCGGCGTCTGGCGGCGCACCGGCGGCTGGCGGCCCATGGCGCGGCTGCTGCGCCTCGGTCTCCCGATCGGGCTGCACATGACCATCGAGCTGTTGCTGTTCGTGGCCATCGCCCTGCTCATGGGCCGCTTCGGCACCGAGGCGATCGCCGGCCACCAGGTCGCGATTCTCCTCAGCGCCATGTCGTTCATGGTGCCCGTGGGCATCGCCGGCGCCGCCGCGACACGCGTGGGCAATGCCATCGGGCGCGCCGACCTGCCGGCCGCCCGCCGCACCGCGGCCGTCTGCCTGGGCCTGGGCGGGGGCGTGATGAGCCTGTTCGCGGCGCTCTTCGCGCTCGCCCCCCGCCATCTCGCGGCGCTCTTCACCGCCGACCCGGCGGTGATCGCCGCGGCCGTGCAGCTCCTGCCGATCGCCGCCGCCTTCCAGGTCTTCGACGGCACCCAGGCGGTGAGCGCCGGCATCCTGCGCGGCGCCGCCGACACCGCGCTGCCCGCCGCCGGGGCCATCGTCGGCTACGGGCTGCTGGCCCTGCCCGCCGGCTGGCTGCTCGCCTTCCCCTGCGGCCTCGGCCCGCGCGGTCTCTGGTGGGGAGCGACCCTCGGCCTCGCCATCGTCGCCTTCTTGCAGGTGGGCCGCATCGTCTTCCGCTTCCGCGGCGACATCGCCCGCGTCGGCTAGTGGCCCGCTCGGTTAATTCGCATGCTAATCGCGCCGTCCATCCGCGTTCCTGGCAAGGCGTCGCCGACGAGGCATAGTCGAACTTATGTCGAGGAGGCGCAAC
>DATNKH010000114.1:0-4251 GCA_035603475.1 Thermoanaerobaculia bacterium | reverse complement strand
GGGCGGAGGCGAGGCGAGCCATGTGGCGCTGGCGGACGGTCGAGATCCTGTCGCAGAACCTGCGTCTCGGAGCGCGGCAATTGCGCCGGAGCCCCGGCTTCACCGCGGTGGCCGTGTTGACGCTGGCCCTCGGCATCGGCGTCAACACGGCCATCTTCAGCCTCATGAACGCCGTCATGCTGCGCACCCTGCCGGTGCGCGAGCCGCGGCGGCTCGTCGTGCTCCACTCCCGGGGAGTCGGCGGCACCAACCGGACACAGACCGGCTTCGACGAGACCTCGTTCCCGGAGCCGGTCTTCACCCAGTTGCGCTCCGAGCGGCGCGTCCTCACCGACTTGATCGCCTTCGCGCCGCTGGGCGCGGACCGGGTCGCGGTGCGCTACGGTGCGGCGCCCGCAGAAGCGCGCGTCGACATGGTCAGCGGCAACTTCTTCTCCGGCCTGGGGGTGGCGGCCACGGCCGGCCGGGTCTTAACGATGGCGGACGAGACCGGGCGGGCGCCGGTGGCGGTCCTGAGCTACGACTACTGGGCGCGCCGGCTGGCCCGCGCCCCGGCGGTGCTCGGCCAGGCGATCTACGTCAAGGGCATCCCCTTCACCATCGTCGGCATCACGGCGCCGGGGTTCGCCGGCACCGAGTTCCTCGGCGCGACCGACCTCTGGGTGCCGCTCCAGACGCGGCCGGAGCTCAAGCCATGGGGCGTATCGGCGGCCGACAGGGAGCGCCGCTATGGAACGCCGAACTGGTGGTGCCTGATGTTGATCGGGCGCCTGGCTCCGGGAGTCACCGAGCGGCAGGCCGAGGCTGCCCTGTCGCCACCGTTCCGGCGCGCCGCCTTCCTTGGCGAACCGCCTCCCCACTCCGAGGCGGATCCGCTCCGTCTCGCGATCACTCCGCTCCGCGGCATCCAGGAGCTGCGCGAAGCCGCGGCGACGCCCCTCGCCGCGCTGATGGCGATGGTCGGCCTCGTGCAACTCATCGCCTGCGGCAACGTCGCGATGCTGGTCGTGGCGCGCAACGCCGCGCGCCAGCGTGAGCTGAGCGTGCGGATCGCCCTCGGCGGCGGCCGAGGCTGGCTGCTCGTGCAGCTGCTCGCCGAGAGCCTGCTGCTGGTCGTCGCGGGCGCCGCGCTGGGATGGCTGCTGGCGCTCTGGACCTCCCAGGGGCTCGCCGCGTGGATGGGCCTCGGACTCGACCTCGCTCCCGACTCCACCGTGCTGGGCTTCACGCTGCTGGTCTCGCTCCTGACAGGCCTCCTCTTCGGCCTGGCGCCGCTGCGCCACGCGGTCCGCGCTCCGGTGGGCTTCGCCCTGAGAGCCTCCACGGCGACCGCACTCCATGGGGGAGACCGCGGGCGGGGTGGCCAGGCGGTGGTGGCGCTCCAGATGGCGATCTGCCTGGTCATGCTCGTCTGCGCCGGCCTGCTGGTGCGCACGCTGCGCAACCTGGAGAGCGAGAAGCTCGGCATGCGCGCCTCGGCGCTGCTGGTGTTCGGCCTCGATGCCACCTCGCACTCCGGGTCCGCCGATCCTTCACTCTTCTACCGGCCGCTCCTCGCCCGCCTGCGCGCGCTGCCGGGGGTGGAGGCGGCGAGCCTGATGGAGAATCGCATCGGTTCCGACATCTCGAACAACACTCCCGCCGTCGTCGACGGAGCGCGGCCCGCCGGCAAGGGATCGACGCCGATGATGCGGTGGAACCTCGTCGGTCCCGATTACTTCCACACCCTCGGCATCCCGGTGCTGCTCGGTCGCGATTTCGCCGAGATCGACGCGGCCGCGGCGCCGAGAGTCGCGATCGTCAATCACACCTTCGCCGAGCGTTACCTGCCGCAACGCCCGCCGCTCGGGCACCGGATCGCGCTGTCGCGGGAGCCTGGCGCTCCCCAGTTCGCGATCGTCGGCGTGGTGGCCGACAGCAAGTACACGGAGGTCCGGGAGGAGGCACTGCCGATCGCCTACGTCCCCTACACGCAGGCGAGCGGCGAAGCGGCCCTGCATCTCGTGCTGCGCACCGCCGTCGATCCCGCGGCCCTGCTGCCCAGCGTCCGTCACGCGGTCGGCGAGGTGGCCCCCGACCTCCCCCTGCTCCGGCCCATGACGCTGCAGCAGCAGTTCCAGGAGTCGTACCGGCAGGACCGGCTGTTCGCGCGGCTTGCCCTCTTCTTCGGTTTTCTCTCGGCGCTGCTGGTGGCCACCGGCCTCTTCGGCACCCTGGCCATCCGCGTCGGCCGGCGGACCGCCGAGATCGGCGTCCGCATGGCGCTCGGCGCGAGGCGCCTCGACATCCAGTGAATGGTGCTGCGCGCGAGCCTGGGCACGTGCCTCGCGGGAGCGGTCGTGGGCGCACCGCTGGCCGTCGCCTGCGCCCGCCTGCTGCGCTCGCAGCTCTTCGGCCTCGAGCCCGCGGATCCGGCGGCCTTCGCCGCCGCGCTCGCCGGGATCACGCTGGTGGCGCTCGCCGCGAGCTTGGTCCCCGCGCACCGCGCCGCCTCCGTCGATCCTCTCGTCGCGGTGCGCTCCGAATAGGCCCGTCCGTCCGAGCCCGCGGCAAGGCCGACCGCCGGCGGGGTGGCGGCTGAGCGCAACGTCGAATCCCGCGTCTCCTGCCGCTGGTGCCGCTGGTGCCCCCGACCACCTGAAATAGGATGGCCGCGTATGCAATGCCGCCGGGCGGCCACACCCAAATCGGCCTTGATCGCGCTCGCCATGATGGTCGTGAGCCTGGCCTGCCGGATCCAGCGGCCGCTCGACGGCATGCAGCTGCTCCTCGAGCTCCATATCGAGGAGGCCCTGGCCGCAGGGGCCGCGGGCAACCCGACGCAGGGGGAGATCGCCCGGCGCCGCGAAGAGCTCGCCGCGCGAACGGCGAAGATCATCGCCCAACGGCTTGACGACTCGGGAATCTCCAACGCCGTCGAGCGGCTGGCGGGCGACCGCATCCGCGTGCGGCTGCAACGGCTCGACCAGCCGGAATCCTGCCGCCAGGTGATTACGACCCGTGCCTCCCTGGAAGTCCACGTCGCGACGTTTCCCGAGGATGCCGGCGGGGGCCTGCCACGAGAAGAGCTCCTGACCCACTACGACGGGCGTTTACCTGGGAACATCGAGATCCTTCCGATCGGCCTGCGGCGGCAGTCAGCCCAGGCCGGACGTCAAGAGCCACTGTACTTGGCGGTAGAGAAGACCGCGGTGCTGACCGGCAGCGACTTCCGCCACGTTCGGTCTGCCAAGGGAGAGGCGGGGGCGTGGCTGCTGATGTTCTCCCTGGCGCCAGACGCCGCTACAGCCTTCCGAGATTTCACCGCCACCCACAGAGGCAAGGCGCTGGCATTCGCGCTCGACGGGGAAGTCCGCGCGGCGCCCATCATCTCCGGACCCATTGGCGCCGACGGCGTCATCGAAACCGGCCTGAGCCGCGCCGAGGCCGAGGACGTGGCGATCCTCCTCCGCTCGGGAGCACTCCCCGTCCGCGTCACCATCCTCGAAGAGCGCGCGCCAGTCGCGAGAGCTCCGTAGGGACCGCGGAACCTTTCTTCGACCGCACGGTCGAGCGCGGCCTCGGTCGTCCTCTCGGAGCGGTCCCCTGGATCTAGACTAATGGTCAGATAGATATCAGACCATGTAATGTGCTTAACTTGACTCGCGTCGCCCTGTACTCTCTCCTGGTAGCGTCCAGAGCAAGATCGCCGGATCGTCGCTGCCTCGTGATCCGCCGTCTTGGCTTCGGCTCGAGATCGGGAGTCACCCATGGCCAAGAGCAAGAAGCTCTACGTCCGCCTTTCCCCCGACGAGCTGCACCGCATTGTCGCTGCCGCCGACTCCTTGACGATGCCTCGTTCGGCCTGGATCCGCCTCCAGGCGCTGCGTGCGGCCGAGGGCGCCTCGAAGCCTCCGGCACTGTTTCAAGCGCCTTCGCCTGGAGACGCCTCCGCCAAGCTCACGCGCACGCTCCGCGCTCATTTCACGGAGCAACAGTTCGAGGCTCTCGACGAGCATGCGCGCGCCTGCGGCTTGACGCTCTCCGGCTTCATCCGCCAGTTGGTTCTTGGCTTCAAGCCCATTGCGCGCCGGCCTCTCGCCCGCTCTGCCATCGTGGCCGTCAACCAAGTCGGTAGCAGCCTGAACCAGTTGGTCCAACTGGCCAGCGGTGGCATCGTGCTCACGCCTGATCTCATGCACGCCGTCGCTGCGGTCATGGACGAGCTCCGTTCGCTGCGCGACGCGCTGCTCCGGGCTGATGCGGCCGGAG
>DATNKH010000113.1:0-15611 GCA_035603475.1 Thermoanaerobaculia bacterium | reverse complement strand
CGTGTTGCGCGCCGAGGTCCGGCTCGCCGAGGGCGGAGCGCTGCTGATGAGCGCCCGCCTGCTGTGGGCCAACGAGGAGCTCGACCAGGCCCTCGAGACGGTCGCGTCGGCGCGGCGCCTCGAGCCCGAGAACCCCGCCGTGCAGGCGCTCGCCGAGGAGCTCGAGGTCGCCGTGGCGCAGCGGGAGAGGGAGCGCCGCCGCGCCGAGAAGCTGGCGCAGACCGTCGCCGCGGTGAGCGCCCATCTCGAGCGCGACGAGCTCGAAGAGGCCTCCAAGCTGCTCGACTGGGCAGTCGTGCGCTTCGGCGCCGCGCCCACCCTGCGCGAGAAGTGGGAGCGCCTCGAGCAACTCAAGCGGCAGGCGGTCGCGCAGCACGTCGTGGAGATCCTGTCGCGGACCGAGCAGCTGGCCGCGGCCGGTGACCTGGGCGGGGCGCGTGGCGCGCTCGAGGAGGCGCGCGCACTGGCGGACAAGGCGCCCGAGCTGCGCACCCAGATCGCCGAGGCCGACGCCGCCCTGGCCCGCCAGGCCGACCGCCGCCGCGCCGATCGCGCCAACCCGGCCGGGGCCACCGGGCCCGCCGGCCCCGCCGAAGAGTTGCTGCGCGACGCCCGCCTGCTGATGCAGGTCGACGATCACGAGGACGCCGTCCGCAAGCTGGTGCGGGTGCTCGAGCTGACACCCGGCCATCCCGCCGCCCTGGCCCTCCTCGAGCAGGCCCGCGCCGCCATCCGGCGCCGCCGCGAAGCGCCGCCCGCCGGCGGCAAGCAGCGCCCCTAGCCGGACTTCCAGCCGCGGCAGCGCGCTCGGCCCGTGCCGTCGGGGGGCTAGGGTAGCAGGGCCTTGCCGCGACAGAGCGTTTGCAGCGATCGGTAGTCCCATTCCCGGTCGTGAAGTTTTCGGCAGACCGGCCTTGCCTCGTCGAGCCGGCCCAGGTCGAGCAGGGCGCGGGCGTAGACATCGAGGGTCTCGGAAGCGTCGGCCTTGAGCTGCGGTGAAATGATTTCTATGGCCTTCTCCCATTCCCGATGCGCCAGCGCGGTGTTACCGAGGCGGTCGTGTGCATCGCCAAGGTGGAGATGGGCCCAGCTCAGGAAGTAACCGAAGTACACTTGATCCGAGGCATGTGCAGCTGCCTTCGCCAGGACCGCGAGGCACTCTCGGTACCGAGCCAAGGCCATGCGAGGGTCACCCTGCCCCAGGTGGAAATCCCCTTGGCGGGCCCTGGCTAGGGCCAGGGTCGAGTTCCATTCCGTGGTGAGGGTTTCTTGAACCGCATACGGTTGCACTAGCCTGGTTGCGGAGTCGGCCCTGACGAGAGCCTGCGCGCCGCGCCCTGCGAAGAGCTCAACGTCCCCGAGACCCAAGAGGGAGTAGACGAGAGCCATCTTGCGTTCCACGTCGCCCGAGTTATCCTGAACCAGCCGCTCATCCATGTCCAGAGCCTTTTGGTACGACTGGAGGGCTGCCTGGATGTCCCCATGGTGGAATAGGAGCGTTCCTTGTAGACGGTACGCTGCAGCCAAATTGGCTTTGAACCCTACCCCCTCACCTTCTTTCGCCACAAACGCTTCGAGGATACCAAGGGCGTGGCCGTACATCACCAGCACCTTCGAGATTTTCTCGTGCGAGCCGACCAGTAACGCGAAATTCAAGGTTTCCACGGCGTAAGCTTGTTGTGAGTCCCTCTGCGTGGGGAAATCGTTCTCGGAGCCGTTGAGTGCGAGCTGCTCCCAGAGGGAGAGTGCTTTCGAGTAGTCATCACGGGCTCCGGTATAGTCCCCACGGCTCCGCAATAGCCTCGCCATGTTTTCGAGGCGGAGAGCGAGATAGGCCTGCCGGATGCGGCTTGTTCGCTCGCTGTCGTAGAGGGTGCGAGCGATCACAAGGGCTTCGCGGTAGTTCTTCTCGGCATCGGCGGTCTTGCCGTCGTCCAAGCTGATGTCGCCAAGCGTCGTCAGAGCTTCACTTCGCAGGAGCTCGGAATGGTCGGACCTCTCGACCTTAGAAAGATACTCGAGGGCCTTCTTGGTGGCTGCTCGGATAGCGTCGAGGTCGCCCCGGGGCTTCAGTTGGTCACGCAGCTCGACAAGCATATATTTGACCATCTCTTCCGCCTTGGCACGATACTCCTGGGCGTTGACCCTTTGGGCATCGGCCATGGCGCGCTGGTGTTCGGCTTCTCTCTTTAGGAGCCTCTCCCGCAGCAAGAAAGTCGCCAGGGCTACGACAACGGCGAGCAGGAGAGCCGCCACCAGCACGAGGCGGCGAATAAGGAGCTTGCGGGCCTCCCGCGCACGCCTGCGGTCGCGGCTCTGACGGATCACCCGGGTCATCACGTCGTGGATCACCTCGACCTGTGGCCGCCCAAAGCGCTCCTCCAGGCGCAAGAGCCGGCGGTCGATCAGCTTGCTCAGATCCTCCTGCTTGACTCCCTGCCCTGCGAGTGCCTCTTCCAGCGGCATGCTCTGGCGGAAGCCCGAGTCGGTCAGGAGTTGCTCCTCGATGAAAGTCCGCACGGGGCGCGCCATGTCCACCAAGCACTGCTTATAGAACGCAGAGAGGATCTCCCCGTGCGTGCCTTGAACGAGGCCGGTGGTGATCGCGGCCAAGCCTCGCGCCTGGCGCCGGTTGTTGAGCTCGCGGCAGAACAGGCTGAGCAGTGCTGGCTCCACCTCCATCTCCGTGAGGTCCTCGGTGGGGGCCGGCGCCGCGCCCGGCTCCGAGGCGCGATCCTCGCGGCTCGCCCCCGCGACGACCTTCAGGATCTCCTCCGCCACCGACTCGCTTACCAGCTCGCCACCCGGTTTCAGGATGGCCTCAAGCGCCTGGTGGCCGTTCATGTGAAGCAGGCGGAAACGGTTGCGTGCCAGCGAGGGAAGGCGGGGGAGCAGACTTTCGAGCTGCGGCAGGAAGTCCTCCCGTAGGCTGAACACGACTCGCACCCTTTGCCGTTCGTAGGAGAAGGCCAGCTCTTCATGGGTCCGGGCGATGCGTTCGCGCACGGAGGTCGGGATGAGGTTTTCGATCAGGTCGGCCAGCTCGGTGATGAGGAGATCCAGCGTCGGGTCCCGCCGGCCGATCGTGAAGATCTCCTCGAACTGATCGAAGACCAGCAGTGGCGTCAGTAGCCGGTTTCGCGCGCTCCAGAGCTGTGTTTTATGGAAGTACTCCCAGAGCGTCTCGTCCGCTGTTGGCGGCGCGGCATCGATGTTCTGCCCACCCACGGCAACGCTGAAGGCAGCGCGCACCTGGCTGACCAGATCCTCCTTCCCCGAGGTGAAGTCCAACCGGATCGAGACCGGCAGGACATCGGCCTGCCGCAGGCGCGGGAAAAGGCCCGCGTGCAGCAGGGAGGTCTTGCCCAGGCCGGAGCGGCCGAAAAGAACGGTCAAGACCTCCCGCCGGATCAGCCGGAAGAGCTCCTCGCGTTCCAGGGTGCGGCCATGGAAATAGGCTTGATCGCGCTCTCCGAAGGCCTGCAGACCTGGGTAGGGGTTGTCTGCATCGACCCCGGGTGTCGTCGCCAGGCTCACCCCCGAGGCGTTCATGGATAGCCGGCCTCCCGCAGGCGCAGGGCGCGAATGGCCTCTCGCGCCTGTTCGACGAACTCCTGGGAGGGGCGCGCCAATGGGAAATGGCGCCACTGAAGGCCCCAGAATGCCTGGGGAATGCCATCGGAGCCCGGTTTGAGCTCGTCAATCACGATTGGCTGGATGAACCGCACCCTCTCATCCACATCCAGGGCGCGGTCGAGGGCCAGCCGCCACTCGCGGCGGAAGTAGCCCTCCGGGCGCTGCGCGGCTTGCTGGGACAGCAACGGGAGGAACAAGGAGCAGCGGCGGATGTTGGCCTGGATCTCCAGGTCCCAGGCGGCACCGGGAGGGATGTCACTCTCGTCGAGCCACACGTCGAGGCCAGCGTCCTCCAGCGTGCCCTTCAGGTTCCGCGCCGCATCCCGATTCTCGCTGGCGAAGCTCAAGAAGATCGCGCCAGCCCTCATCTTCACCGCCGCCTGGCGCTCTGGCTGCTGCGGCCGATCCTGGCGCCGGAGCTCCAGCCAGCGCCGGTGGAGCTCGGAGACGAACGCCACGGGATCACCCGCGGGATCGATCTCTGTCTTGCACCGTCGCAAGAAGAGGGCAAGGCTGAGCTCGCTGCGCACTCGGCGATCAACGATGAATCTGGCCCCCTCCGGCGGTAGCAAGCGCCGATTGGCGAGGGTACGCACCAAGAACCGCGAGAGCCAGTCGGGGAAGCTGCACCCGACGAACAGCAAGGGGGCGTGCTTGAGCTCGTCGAATAGGATCTTCGGTTGGTTGGCCTCCGATTGGAGGGCATGTATGAACTCGAGAGTGTCCTCGTCGGTGACGGCGTAGTCAGCGGACGAGGAGAGATCTCCGAAAACCTGGAAAACGTGCGGCGCCTCGAGACGCCTGACCTCGCTGGGCAGGTCCTGGAGCGGGGAATGGATGGAGAAGGCAATCCTCTTGGTCCCCGAAGCGCCCCCGAAACGCTCGAGGTCGAGAGCTTTGACTAGCAGCGAGTCGAAGGTCGTGCTGACGAAGAGCTTGAAGTCGGTGATCGCCGCCAGCTTGTGGAGGGGCTCCGGGACCGTCAACTGCCGCTTCTCCAGGATCTGCTTGATCTTGGAATAGATCTTCCATGGCCCACCTCCACCCTCGATATAGGCCGCGGCGACCTCGTTGAGATCAAACCGCGGCGAGAGCCGATCCTGTTTGACCCCCAGCCCCTCCGCCAACCAGACGGCAAGCTGACGGTCCAGAGGAGTCTCCTTGCCGTCGATGGAGACGACCAGGAGCTCCTTACCAACAACCGGGATCACCTTCTGTTCGGTAACGAGCTGAATGAGCTCGTCCCAGTCGAAAGGCGGCTCGGAAAGGGAGCTTGAAGTCGAGGTCCCTTCAGGTCCGTTCGTCCGATTCGCAGGCACCGTCTCGGCTTCGCCCATTGGAGCACCACCCTGATTTCGAGGATTATTCAATCATAGTCGAGGCTTACCAGCCATGGCAAATCCCACCTGCCGGCGGCTGGCGCCGCCGCCAGTGCTACAATTCTGCCGTTCGACCCAACGGACCTGGCCTCTGACGGGGGAGGACGCCGTGGTGAAGCTCTTACTCGCTCGCCGCCGCCGCGATGCCGCTCCGGCCGCTCCCGCCGCTCCGGCCTCCATCGCTGTCCCGGCAGCTGCAGAGCGCTCCCCCATCCGGAGCCTTGGCCGCGCCGGCGCCCTCGCCACCCTCGCGTGCCTGCTGGCCTGCGCCGCGGTCGGCGCTGCGGGTTGTACCCGGCCGGCGCCGGCGCCGGCGCGCCCGCTGCGCATCGCGCTGCACAGCGATCCGCTGACGCTCGACCCGCACCTGCGCAACGAGGCGCTGACTTACTCGGTGATGCGCAATCTCTACGAAGGCCTGACCGCCTTCGACGCCGAGATGCGCATCGGCCCGGCGCTGGCCGCCTCGTGGGAGAACCCGAACGACCTGACCTGGGTCTTCCACCTGCGCCCCGGCGTGCGCTTCCACGACGGCCGCGAGCTGACCGCCGCCGACGTCGTCTGGAGCATCGAGCGCGCCCGCACCCTGCCCGCGAGCGGCTTCGGCAGCTACGTGGTGGCGGTCGACCAGGTGCGCGCCCGCGACCGCCACACCGTCGAGCTCACCACCCGGCGCCCGTACGCCATCCTGCTCAACAAGCTCGCGTTCGTGCTCATCGTGCCCGCCGGCTCACCGCCCGAGATCCGCCAACCGGTGGGCACGGGGCCCTACCGCCTGGTCTCCTACCAGCCGGGCGTGCGCCTCGCGTTGCGCTCGTTCGACGGCTACTGGGGCGGAGCGTCCGCCGTCAGCCAGGTCGAGTTCCTGCCGGTCCCGAGCCAGCCCGCGCGCGTCGAGCGGCTGCTGGCCGGCGACCTCGACCTCATCCAGGAGCCCGGAGCGGAGAACTTCGAGCGTATCCGCGCCACGCCGCGCTGCCGGGTGCTCGAGCAGGAGAGCCTGACGGTCGTCTTCCTTCAGCTCAAGACCCAGCGGCCGCCGCTCTCCGACGTCCGGGTGCGCCGCGCCATCCACCTGGCGCTCGACCGTCCCGCCCTGGTCGCGGCGGTCCTGCGCGGCGAGGGTCACCCGGTCGGCCAGATGGTCGGCCGCAGCGTCTTCGGCTACGCCCCCGACATCGCGCCGCCGCCGCGCGACCTCGCCGCCGCCAGGCGCCTGCTGGCGCAGGCAGGCTACCGTGGCGGCATCGATCTCGACCTCGAGTTCCGTCCCGGCCGCCAGGCCACGGAGATCCGGCGCCAGCTGGCGGAGGCCGGCATCCGGCTGCGTCTCGTCGAACGGCCGTGGGCCGAGCTCTATCCGCGCCTCCTCGCTCACCGCGTGGAGTTCTACCTCGGCGCCATCCTCGCTCCCTCGGCCGACGCCAGCGACCTGTTCGACGCCATGGTGCACAGCCGTGACGCGGCCCGCGGATACGGCGACGGCAACTTCGGCGACTACCACAACGCCGCGCTCGACACGCTGATCGAGGAGAGCGGCTCGACGCTCGACATGCTCGCCCGCCGCGCCCAGCTCGAGCGCTGCATGCACCTGTTGATGCAGGACTACGCCCTCATCCCCCTCTACGTGCCCTGGGCCCTCTTCGGCGTACGCGACGACCTCGTCTGGCAGCCGCGCCGCGACGGCTACCTCCTGGCGCGGGAGATGCGCCGGCGCTGAAGCGAGTGTCCCGCCCGGGCCACTGCTCCGCGCGCTCGGTCCTAAGCCGATTCGCCCATCGCCCTGAAATGCTCCGGCAGATCGAGCGGCGCGGGCCCGTTGAGCGCCGCCGGCACGGCGAAGTAGAAGCCCTGCGCGAACGGCACGCCCATGGCGCGCAGGGCGTGGAACTCCTCGGCGCTCTCCACCCCCTCGGCGATCACCCGGGCGTGGATCTTGTCCGCCAGCACCACCAGTGTCTCGAGCAGGTTGCGCTTGATCGGCGACAGGTGGATGTCGCGCACCAGCGAGATGTCGAACTTCAGGTAGTCGGGCTCGACCTCGGCCACCGTCTGCAGGGAGGAGTAGCCCGCGCCCATGTCGTCGATGGCGATCGAGAAGCCGATGCCGCGCAGGGCCGCGAGGATGGCGCGGAACTCCTTCCACTCGGTGATCGCCACCCGCTCGGTGACCTCGAAGACGATGTCGCGCGGATCGCGGCCCGCCTGGCGCACCTCCTCGAGGATCGGCGCCGACACCAGGTCCGGATCGACGAAGCCATGCGCCGAACAATTGATGAACAGCTTCTGCGGCGTGTTGAGGCGCGCCGCGCCGCGGATCGCCTGCAGCCGGCAGAGGCGCTCGAGCTCGACGATCTGCTCGGTCTCCTCGGCGAAGGAGAACAGCATCTCGGGGTTCTCGAAGATGTCGCCCGGCGGGCCGGACGACAGCGCCTCGAAGCCGTGGATGATGCCGTCGTCGAGGCGCACGATCGGCTGGTAACGGATCAGCACGTCGCGCGTCGCCAGGATGCGGCGCAGCTCGTTCAGGCGCAGGCCGTGCCGGCGCTCGCGCTGGCGCCGGCAGATCGTGCGCACCTCCTCGATCGACTGGTAGATCGAGCGCTCGATGCGCACCGTCGGGTCGGTGTGCACCAGCGCGCTGCCGCAGGAGACCGCGATGCCCTGCGGGATCTCGCTGTCCAGGTCGAGCCGCAGCCGGCCGTAGAGCTCCTCCGCCAGCCGCTCGCGCAGCCGCGTCAGCCGGCGCTCGTCGAGTCCCTGCCCGTCGCGCGGGCCGACGAAGACCAGGAACTCGTCGCCACGCACTCCGGTCAGCGCCACGGCATCGCGCGGCGTCAGCGAGCGGCCACGGAACTCGAGCAGCGCCGTGGTCACCTGCTTGAGCAGCCGGTCGTAGGTCTGCCAGCCGCAGATCGACTCCAGCCGCTCGCCGCTCGCCAGGTCGAGATAGATCAGGCCCATCGGCTCGCCGTCCTCGAGGCGTCTGCGGACGTCCTCGATCACCGCCGGCAGGGCCGGCAGGCCGGTGTTGGGATCGAAGAGATAGCCGCGCAGCTTCAGCCACTCCGCGCGCAGCTCCCAGTATTGCTGGTCGCTCACTCGCTGCCCTCCGGCCGGGGCGGCGGCGGCGGGCCAAGCAGGCCGGCGACCTTGGTCAGGATCTCGCGCACCGCGAAGGGCTTGGTCACGTAGTCGATGGCGCCCTCCTGCAGGCCGCGGATCTTGTCCTTGGGCTCGGCCCGCGCCGACAGGATCACCACCGGGATGCTCGCGGTGCGCTCGTCGAGCTTGAGCAGCTTCAGCACCTCCCAGCCGTCCATCTGCTGCATCATGATGTCGAGCAAGATCAGGTCGGGGAGCTGGCGCTCGGCCTGGGTCAGCCCCTCCATCCCGGAGGTCGCGGTGAGCACCTCGTAGCCGCTCTTCGCGAGCACCAGCCGCAGCACGTCGAGCACGTCCTCCTCGTCGTCGACGACCAGGATCTTGCTCACGCGGCGCCCTCCCGCGGCCCGGCCGCCATCGCCGCCTCGGCCGGCTCGGCCGCCTCGGCCGCCGGCACCGCGCCGGCGCCCGCGCCGGCGCCGGCGAGCGGCAGCGTGAAGCGGAAGGTGGTGCCCTTGCCCTCCTCGCTCTCGACCCGGATCTCGCGCCCGTGCGCGGCGAGGATCTCGCGCACGATGGCGAGCCCCAGGCCCATCCCACCATAGGCGCGTGTCGACGACGTGTCCACCTGGTAGAAGCGCTCGAAGATCCTCGCCATGGCCGCCGCCGGGATGCCGATGCCGCGGTCGGCGACCGCCACCTCCGCCTCCTCGTCGCACCGGCTGAGCCGCACCCGGATCTCGCCGCCCGCCGGGGTGAACTTCACCGCGTTGGTGACCAGGTTCTCGAGCACCTGCGCGATGCGCCCCGGATCGCCCCACACCGGCGGCAGCCCGCCCTCGCCCGGCGGCACCTCGAGCCGCAGGTCGCGCGCGGCGCCCTCGCCTGCGCGCACGCTCCCCACCACCTGCGCCGCCACCTCGGCGAGGTCGAACGCGGTGGGCTCGAGCCTGGCGGCGCCTGTCTCGCTCGCGTCGGGGACGTCGAAGCGCGAGAAGGCCAGCAGCTGATCGATCATCCCCATCAGGCGGCGGGAGTTGCGCTGCACGACCTTGAACGCGTCGCGCTGCTGCACGGTGACCTCGCCCAGCAGGCCCTCGTCCATCGCCTCGGTGTAGCCCTGGATGGCGGTCAGCGGCGTGCGCAGCTCGTGGCTGACGTTGGCCAGCAGGTCGCTCTTCATCCGGTCCACCTGCTGCAGGTCGAGGTTCATCTGGCCCAACGTCCGGTTGCTCGTCTCGAGATCGGAGATGGTGCGGGCCAGCTTCTCCGCCATCTGGTTGAAGGTCGCGGCCAGGACCCCGAACTCGTCGCCGGTGGCGAGCTCGATGCGCCGCGCGAGGTGCCCGTCGGCGATGTCCTGCGCGCCGCGGGTCAGCACCTCGATCGGGCCCACGCTCTGCGCGGCCAGCAGGATGGCGATCGCCACGCCCAGGGCGAGCGAGCCCGCCGACAGCCAGAAGATGCGCCAGCCCGCAGCCAGGGCCGCCAGGCGGAGGCTGTCGTAGCTGAACGTGAACGCGACCGAGTAGCGGTGCCGCCCCCACTCCTCGACGTACGGCGCCACCACCACGTAGGCCCGGCCGTCCGCGGCTTGCCAGGCGCTCGGCGCCATGCCCTGCACCGCCGCCAGCAGCCGCTCGCCGGCCGCGGCTGCAGGCGCCTGCCGGCGCTCGACGCGTCCGGCACGATCGACGCGTCCGGCACGATCGTCGCGTCCGGCACGATCGTCGCGTCCGGCGCGCTGGCCGCGATCACCGCGATCGCCGCCGCGATCACCGCGACCGATGGGCTCGACGGGCTCGACCGGCTCGCCGAGCTCGTTACCGAGCTCCCGCGAGTCGAACAGCACGCGGCCGCCGGTGTCGTAGATCGCCAGCCGGGCGAGATCGGGCTCGAGCTGCATCTTGTCCTGCACGATCTCGCGGAACTTGCTGTACCCGCTGGCATAGTAGGTCTCGTAGGCGTTGCAGACCTGCGCCGTCGACAGCCGCGCGTAGGCCTGGGCGCGGTTCTCGAGGTCCTCGCGCAGGTGGGGGCGGTTGGCGAGCGCCAGCACCAGGCTGTTGGCCACCAGCACCAGCGCCACCAGCGTCGCGATGGCGAGCACGAAACGGAGCCGCAGGCTGCGGATCCTGCGCACGCGCGCGTCCGCCACCTAGCGCTCCACCCGCCGCATGTTGGCGGCCGGGATGCGGGAGTCGAGCCGCGGGGCCCAGGCGAGGTCCGTGCGGACGCCGTAGAGGTTGTAGGGGACGGCGAGCGGGATCAACGGCAGGTCGGCGGCGAGCAGGCGCATGGCGCTCTCGAGGATGCGGCGGCGCTCGTTCATGTTTAGGGTGGCGCCGCTGCTCTCGATCAGCTTGTCGAGCATCGGGTTGCTGTAGCCGTTGGAGTTGCTGTCGCCGTAGCCGCGCGCCGGATCGCGGGTGTGGATCTTGTTGTCGAAGAGATCGCTGGCGTCGCCCGAGGCGCACTGCCAGCTGCCGTAGTAGAACGCCACCTGCCCGCGCAGCAGGCGCGGGTAGAGCTCGCTCCATGGCCGCGGCCGCGGCTGCAGGCGGATGCCGGCCTCGGCCAGCTGCGCGCGCAGGGGGGCGATGTCCTGGCTGTCGCGGTACTCGATGGCGGCGTCGAGGCCGCCGGGGTGGCCGGCCGCGGCGAGCAGCCGCCGGGCCGCCGCGAGGTCACGGCGCGGCGGCCGGAGCTCCGGCGCATAACCGAAGACCTTCGGACCGACCATCTGGCCTGCCGGGGCGCCGCGGCCGTGCAGCATGGCGCGCACCAGGGCCTCGCGGTCCACGGCCAGGCTGATGGCCTGGCGCACCCGCGGGTCCGAGAACGGCGGAGCGTCCACCCGCGGCTGCAGGTAGTCGACCGCCAGGCCGCCGGCCGCGCGCACCGCGCAGCCCGGCGCCGCCTGCACCCGGCCGGCGAATCTCGACGGCAGCTCGGCGATGAGGTCCGCCTTGCCGGAGACCAGGCGCGCGACGCGCTTCTCCGCGTCGCTCTCGAAGCCGATGCTCACCCGCGGCTCGCCCGCTTCGCGCAGCGGCCGGCCGCGGCCGAACGCCGCGAGCTCGACGCTGCGGCCCGGCTGGTAGGAGACGAAGCGGTACGGACCGGTGCCCACCGGTCGCGCGATCAGCTGCGGCGCGTCGCGCGGCACGATGGCGATGAAGGTCAGCTTGTTGAGCAGGATCGGGTACGGCCGGCGCGTCTGCACCTCGACGGTGAGCGGAGCGACGGCGCGCACCGCCGCCACCTCGACCAGGTAGCCCGACATCTTGCTTCGCGGATGCGAGCGCGCGCGCTCGAGGCTCATCACCACGTCGGCAGCCCCCAGCGGCCGGCCGTCGTGGAAGCGGACGCCCGGGCGCAGCCGGAACCGCCAGGTGAGATCGTCGGGGTTGTCCCAACCCGCCGCCAGCGCCGGGCGCACATGCATGTCCACGTCGAAAGTGACCAGCGAGTCATAGACGTTGTCCAGCACCCAGTGCGTGGCGAGCTCGTCGTGCAGATGCGGATCGAGCCCCTGGGGACCGCTGTGGAACACCAGGCGAAGCGGCTCGGCGCCGCCGCCGGCCCCACCCGAGCAGGCCACGCCTCCCCCGATCGTGGCGGCGAACGCCAGCCATGCCACCAGGCGCCGGGTGTGCCACCTCGGCGCCAGCATCCCGCGGCCTCGTGTTTCCGTACGCCGAGTGTACACCCAGCGGGCCGCGGGGGCACCTGGCTGGCCCGTGGCTCCCCTGCCGGGATACGATCGCCCCGGGGAGGTGCAAACGATGGCCAGAAATCCGTCGTTACTGGTAAGGGAGCCGCTGCGTATTCCGCCGGACGCCGGCACCCTGGAAGGATTCCGCCGCTGGAGCTCGAGCGACTCGTTCCCGGAGAAGGGCCGCATCGATTTCCTCGACGGCGAGCTGGAGGTCGACCTGAGCCCGGAAGACATCTACATGCACGGGGGCGCGAAGACCGCCCTGGCCGCAGCGCTCTACGAGCGGGTGGTCAAGAGCGACCGCGGCGCCGTGTACGTGGACTGCACGCGGGTGGTGTCGGTGACCGCCCGCCTCTCGGTCGAGCCCGACGTGCTGGCGGTGCTCTGGGAGTCGCTCGAGACCGGCCGGGTGCGCGAGGTGCCGGCGGCGAGCCGCAAGGAGGGGCGCTTCATCGAGTTCGAGGGCGCTCCCGACCTCGTGGTCGAGGTGGTCAGCGACAGCTCGGAGCGCAAGGACCGCCGACGCCTGCCGCCGCTCTACGCCCTCGCCGGCGTCCCCGAGCTCTGGCAGGTCGACGTCCGCGGTGCCCGCGGCCCCCACGACGCCGAGCTCGGCATCCACCACCTCGGACCTGAAGGCTATGAGCAGGCGCCGGTCGATGCCGGCGGCTGGTGCGTCTCGCGTTTCCTCGGTGGCCGCTGCCGCCTGCTGCGGCGCGCGGTCCACGGCTCGCGCTTCGTCTACGAGCTCGAGGTCGCCGCCCAAGAGCCGGAGCAGGCATAGCGCCTCCGGGCCAGCGCCGCTTGTCTACGCGCCAGGCGGCGAAGATCACGAGCGACGGCGGGACCGCGGGTTGATCTCGAGCGTGGTTCCGCAGAACACTCAGGCCCCGCGCGCGATCGGCAGCTTCGCGCGGCGGTTCAGCGCCTCGTCGGCGGCAGACAGGGAGAGGCTGCGCGGCAGGGGCGCGAGGTCGCAGTCGAAGCGGGCGCGGCGCAGGGCGGCATAGTCGGCGGCGCGGAAGTCGCGCGGCATGCGTGCCAGGCGAGCGAGGCGACCGGCGACCGCCGGCGCGGCGTAATATTCGCGGTAACAGCGGAACAACTCGCCCTCGAGCTCGGCGGCGGACAGGCGCGGGTGCCGCCAGTTGAGCGTCGCGCCGTCGAAGCGGTCCAGGTTGGGCTCGGCGATCAGCCCCTGCGCCAGGAAATCGTCGTACTGCTCGGTGCCGGGGATCGGCGTCAGGATGTAGAACGACGCCACGTCGGGGCGCAGCGCCTGCAGGGCGCGCAGGTGCTCGTCGATGCCGGCCGCGGTGTCGCCGGGGAAGCCGAGGATGTTCGAGAAGTGGCTGGAGATGCCGTGGGCGCGGCACAGCTCGACGATGCGCGCGTAGTGCCGCGGCTGGTTCTGCAGCTTGTGCGCCTCGGCAAGCGCCGCGCGGCGGAAGGACTCGACGCCGACGAACATCTGGAAGCATCCCGCGCGCGCCATGCGCGCCACCAACTCCTCCTGGCGGTAGATCTGCGCGTCGCACTGAGCGAAGAACGGCAGCTCGAGCCGCTCCTCGATCATCGCGTCGAGCAGCGTTCCCACCTCCGGCACCTTGTTGAAGTTGTCGGAGGTGAACATGATGTAGCGCACCCCGGCCGCCTTGGCGGCGCGCAAGGTGGCGAGGGTGACCGCGAGCGGCTCGCTGCGCACCTGCCGGCCCGCGATCTTGATCACCGAGCAGAAGTTGCAGGTGAAGGGACAGCCGCGCGCCGGATAGACCCCGAGCATGCGCACGACGTAGCGCGAGAGGTCGCGCCGCGAGGGCGGCTCGAGCACCGGCACGCTGTCCGCGCCGAGCTCCTGCTGCCAGCGCCGCTCGCCGCCATAGACCGGCCGCAGCTCGCCGCCGGCCGCGTCGCGCAGGATCTCCGGCCAGACCCGCTCCGCCTCGGCCAACGCGAAGCTCACCCCGCGGCCCTGCAGCATCGAGGTGTCGCAGGTCATCGGGTGCGGTCCGCCGACGACGCAGCCCTCGACGCCGTGGGCCAGCGCGTAGGCCGCCAGGTCCAGCGCCCGGTGCAGCTGGTGGCTCTGCACCCCGACCAGCGCGAGCAGCGTGCGTCGGCCGGGGTCGCGCCGCAGCAGCGACAGGTAGTCGAGATCGGTGTGGACGTACTCGTCGACGGCGTGCACGGCGCGCGCCGCAGGCCCGCCCGCCGCCGGCGTCAGGCTGCGCAGGTAGGCGACCGTGGCGTTCGGCATGAACCCCCGCCGGAACCGCTCGACGTAACCGTCGGCCGCATACTTGCTCGGCTTCAACACCACCACCCGCAGGGTGGCCGGGTCGCCCATCGCAACGTCCTCCAGCCGACGGCGCGGCACGCCGCCCGGACCCAGCATAGCAGCCGCCGGGCTTGCCGGCCGATACGGACGGCAACCGGCCGGACCGGCACTCAGCGCTCGTCCGCCGCGCGCCGGTCGCGGGCGCCGCGGCGCTGGCGGAGGGCGCCGACGGCGAGGGTGGCGAAGAACAGCAGGCTCGCCGCCAGGACCACCGCGCCGCCGGTCGGCACCAGCAGCCGCGTCGAGATGCCGAGGCCGCCGGCGCCGGCCAGGAAGGCCACCGCGATGCTCAGCAGCAGGTAGGCGCGGGTGCCGCGCGCCAGGTTGCGGGCCGCTGCCGCCGGCACCACCACCAGCGCCTCGACCAGCAGCGCGCCGATGACCTTGAGGCCGACCACGATCGCCGTGGTGAGGAGCACCGCGAACAGGTACTCGACCCACGCTGAATCCACCCCCGCCACGCCGGCGAGCGGCGGGCTGAGGCTGTCGAGCAGCATTCCGTTGTACTCGCGCACCATGAGCGCCGCCACCCACAGCCCCGCCGCCGCGAGCAGCACGAGGTCGCCGTCGGTGACCGTGAGCAGGCTGCCGAACATCACCGACTCCACCTGGTGGATGTTGAAGCGCCGCGTGACCGCCACCAGCAGGCAGATTCCCAGGCCCAGCGTCAGGGCGAGGAAGACCCCGATCAGGGTGTCCGGCGGCAGGGCCGAGCGCCGCTTGACGTACACCATGCCCAGCGCCGACAGCAGGCAGAAGCCGAAGATACCGCCGTACGGCGCGTTGAGCGGTTCGCCGGCGAGCAATCCGATCGACAGCCCGGTGAGCGCCGCCTGCCCGAGCGCGGCGCTGAAGAAGGCCATGCGCCGCGCCACCACCAGGTGGGACAGGCCGCCGAGCAGCGGCGCCAGCACCAGCACCGCCAGGAAACCGCGCACCATGAACGGATACTGGAAGTCGGACGGCAGCC
Source organism: Thermoanaerobaculia bacterium (assembly GCA_035603475.1). GTDB lineage: Bacteria > Acidobacteriota > Thermoanaerobaculia > Multivoradales > UBA5704 > JASLEW01. The sequence continues at coordinate 462 of DATNKH010000113.1, read as the reverse complement.
TCCCGGACCGTGCCAGCTCCGCGACCCATTCGTAGAAGCGCTCGCTCACGCCGTCACCTCGTCTCAGTTGACCTTGCAATTCCGGCGACCCCGAGGCACGAACTAAGCGCTTCGATGTGCCTCTCGAGGCCTACTCAAAGCGTCTATCGGATCGCCCCCCGCATCCCCTCGATCCCCTTCCTCCCAGCTGGGATGCCGCGACTGGCGACAGGCGGAGCCGCGGCCACCCCTCCGGGGGGGAAGGGGACGCCCCCTCCCTCCCCCTCGCTAAGATGTTTCGTGCTGGCCTCCCGCCCCCCGCAGCCCCACCAGCTCCACCAGCGCCTGCCCGCCGGCCAGCACCTCGGCGGTAGGCCCGTCCGCGCGGACCGTCCGGGCGAGCACGGTCACGCGGTCCGCCAGCCGGCGCACCTGCGCGAGGTCGTGCGACACCATCAGCACCGTCACACCGTCGCCGCGGCA
>DATNKH010000112.1:0-4120 GCA_035603475.1 Thermoanaerobaculia bacterium | reverse complement strand
CGGCCCGGGGGCATCCTGGGCTGGGGCTAGCCCGGCCGCCGCCCGTGCCGCCTGCAGGCCGCGGCCGCGGGTCAGCTGCCAGGAGCGCGCCCGCTCGCCTGGGACGCCGCGGCGGCCGCGGGATGCGGCTGGGAGCCGGCCGCGCCGGAGGCGTTGCCCGCCGCGGACGACGCTGCTGCCGCGAGGGCCGGCGCATGCCCCGCGGCCGGCTGCGATCCCTGGGCGGCGGGGGCACCGGGGCCAGGCTTCGCGGCGTCCTTCGACTCCATGTCGATGCTGCCGCGGAAGCGGGAGCCGTCCTCGAGCATCACGCGCGGCGCGGTGATGTTGCCGCGCACCGCACCGGACTGCCGCAGGATGGCCTGCTGCTGGGCGAAGAGGTTGCCGTCGACCTCGCCCTCGACCACCACGGTGTTGCCGAACACGTCGGCTCGGACGCGGCCGTTCTTGCCGATCGTCACATTGTGCTGCTTGAGGTCGATCTTGCCTTCGACCCGGCCTTCGATGACCAGGTCCTCGTCACCGCTGAGGTCACCCTTGATGAAGATGGACGGTCCGATCGTGGCGGTGGCGCGCTCGGCGCGCCGCGTCTCGGCGGGCTGCGCCGGCCGCGGGGGAGCGGGCGCCGGCTCTGGATGCGATGGATTGTCGTCGGGCTTCTTCCACACCATGCGCTCTCCTTCTGGAGCTGGAGGATTGGTTTCGGCAGGTTACGGAGGTACCTCCATGAAGTCAAGAGCCATATTGCTCTTTCGCTATGATCGTGCAATCTGAGCTGATCTGGTCGCAAGGCGCGGGCGGCGCTCGGTCGCGGGAGACTGACCCACTATCCGGCGCTCGGCGCGATCGGGAGGTCGGCGATCTCTCGCCGGCGGGATCTGCGGCGAGGGCGGCGGCAGGAGCGGCAGCCGTGCGGGGCTCGGCGTCGGGATCTGGCGGCCTTCAGGCGCCCGCCAGGTGTGCCTCGAGGGTGATCTCGGTGCTGGCCAGCGCCTTGGACACCGGGCAGCCCTCCTTGGCCTGGCGCGCGTGCTGCTGAAAGGTGGCATCGTCGATGCCCGGTACGTCCGCTTCGACGCGCAGCTCGATGAGATTGATCTTCGGCCCCCCCTCGGCTCCGGGATCGAGGTGCACCGCGGCGGTGGCGGCGACGCGCCGCGGCGCATGGCCGGAGCGTTCCAGGGCCGCCGACAAGGCCATCGCGAAGCACCCGGCATGGGCGGCGCCGATCAGCTCCTCGGGGTTGGTGCCCTGCCCGTCGGCGAAGCGGGAGCTGAACGAGTAGCGCCCCGCCCAGGCTCCGCTGCCGAGAGCGACCTGGCCGTGACCTCCCTTCAGGCCGCCCTCCCACACCGCATCTGCCTTGCGAACCGGCATCTGAATCCTCCTTCCGACTTGCGAGATTCAACGGGTAGCTGCTCGCTCCGGGGTGCGGCGATTGGAACTTTTGCCTGTCTTCTGCGTTTCGGGTCTGGGGTACCGGGCTCTCGACGGCGGCGTCCGCATCGCGATCGGATCGTAGCATCAAGTCGCCCCCATCGCCGTCGCCCGTCGCCCCGTCGCTCGGGATGGACCAGCCGCTCGCCTGGAGAGTGCTCTCGATCATCCGAACGACAGGAGCAGGAGAGCATGCGCGATCGGCAAGAACCAGCTGGAGGAGATCACGGTCGTGGGTCCGTTCCCCCCTGCCTTCCGTTGGGCGAGGTATCTGAGGCGGCGGACTACCAGTGCGGCCCGGAGCGGGAGGGAGCCGCGTGATCCTGGCCGGCGACGTCGGCGGCACCAAGGCCAATCTCGGCCTGTTCGAGCTGTCCGGCGAAGGCACCGGGCCTTTGCGGCTGCTGGTCGCGGCCAGCTTCGCCAGCTCCGCGTTCGCGGGCCTGGCGGAGGTGGTGGAGGCGTTCCTGCGCCAGGCGTCGCCACTGGTGGCCGCCGGCGGCGGCCGTCCGGAGGTGACCGCCGCCTGCTTCGGCGTGGCGGGCCCGGTGATCGACAACCGTACCAGCACGCCGAACCTGGCATGGGAGATCGACGGCGGCGAGCTCGCGCGTGGGCTGGGGTTGCCTGCCGTCCTGCTGATCAACGACCTGGTCGCCACCGCGGAAGGAATCCCGCTGCTGGCGGACGACGAGTTGGCGTCGCTGCAAGCGGGCGACCCGCGGCAACCGCAGGCAGGCGTCGAGACGCCGCGGGGAAGAGATGCACCCGAGCTGGCCGGCAACCAGGTCCTGATCGCCGCCGGCACCGGCCTCGGCATGGCCCTGCTGCCGGTCGCGGGCGGCGTCCGCGTGACCGTGTCCTCCGAGGGCGGGCACGCCGACTACGCGCCGCGTGACGCGGACGAGGCGGCGCTGCTGCTCTACCTGCGCCGCCGCTTCGGCGAGCACGTCAGCGTCGAGCGCGTGGTGTCGGGTCCGGGCCTGGTCGTGATCTACGAGCATCTGCGCGACGCCGGCGATGCCGCCGAGAGCCCGGCGGTGAGCGGCGCCCTGTCGGCCGCGGCGTCGTCCGCAGCCGACAGGGGCGCGGGAACTGCCAGGGACCCGGCCCGAGTGATCGCGGAGGCGGCGCTGGCCGGAGCCGATCCGCTGTGCGGGCGCGCGCTCGACATGTTCATCTCCGCCTACGGCGCCGCGGCCGGCAACCTGGCGTTGACCGGAACGGCGGTGGGCGGCGTCTATATAGGTGGCGGAATCGCCCCGAAGATCCTGCCCCGGCTGGCCGGCGGGTCGTTCATCCGGGCGTTCCTGGACAAGGGGCGCTTCGAGGCGTACCTGCGGCGCATCCCCGTGCGGGTGCTGCTCAACGACCGCACCGCGATGCTGGGGGCGGCGCGCCGCGCCGCGGTCATGGCGACGGTGGAGGCCGGCGCGGCGGTGGCTTCGCGCTGAGGGCCTGCGGCCGGTCGTGAGCCCGGAAGGCTCGTGACCAGAGGGCCCGGGAGAGGTCCGGGCCAGGTCTCCGGCAGCGGTCGCGGCCTTGCGCGGCCGGGTGCCGCGCCGGGACCGTGGGGGTGGGGGAGGGGTGTGCCGTTTTGGCCATCGCGTCGGAGTGGCACGCCATAGGTGTCTGCGTGGCGCCCGCCTCGGAGACGCCCCGCCGGGTTTCTCCTGGGAAGGCCCCTGGGCCGCGCTCGCGGCGGGGCCTGGCATCGCCAATGCATCTGATTGCGCCTCGGGACGGAGAATCACCTCCGATCGTTTTCTGACAAAGGAGCGCTCGATGCGCAAGACGTTGATCTTCAGCCTGGTCCTCTGTGTGTTCGCGGTGATCGCGTACGCCCAGACCGGTGCGGCCCCGGCCACCACCGGCACCTCGACAACCACCTCGACCACCACCAGCTCGACCGGCACCGGCACGGCCACCACCACCACCAAGACCCATCACAAGGCGGGTGCCAAGCACTGCACCTACAAGTGCACCATCGTTTCGGTTGACACCGCCGGCAAGAGCTTCGTCTGTCACCCGGCGAAGGGCGAGGACGAGACGATCAAGTGGAACGACAAGACCAAGTGGACCCCGAAGGCCACGTGCACCCCGGACGGCCTCAAGGCCGGTGACAAGGTCAGCGGCACCTGCAAGAAGGACGGCGCCGACACCTGGGCGCTCACCGTCAAGTGCGCAAAGGCGAAGGCCGAGCCGGCCGCCGCCGCCCCCAAGACTGGCAAGTAAGCCGCTTCCGAGCTTCAGCGTTCCTTAACGGCGGGGAGAGGCGAGGGATCGCCTCTCCCCTTCGTGTATCTGGTGTCCCGCCATGAGGCGCTAGCTAGCGCCGTCCGACGCGCGGCAGCTCCCAGCGGCCGGCGCCGACCAGCGCGGCAAGCCGGCCCACCGCGGCGTCGAGCGCCGCCCGCCGGCGCCGGCTCGGCCGCACTCCGGGCTCCCAGCGCACCGAGCGGACCTCGAGCCGGTCCGCGGCGCGATGCAGCTTGGGGTCGATCCTCCCCACCAGCCGCTCGCCTTCGAGGAGGGGCATGACGTAGTAGCCGTGCTGCCGCTGCGCCGCCGGCACGAAGGCCTCGAAGCGGAAATCGAAGCGGAACAGGCGCAGCGCCCGCCGGCGATCGTGCAGGATCGGATCGAACGGGCAGAGCAGCCGGATGCGGGACCGGCTGGGGGG
>DATNKH010000111.1:0-2937 GCA_035603475.1 Thermoanaerobaculia bacterium | reverse complement strand
GTCGAAGAGCGCGTCCTGCTTCAGCACCTTGAGCGCCACGTCGCGCTCGAGTCGCGGGTCCTCGGCGCGGAACACCACACCCATGCCGCCTTCGCCGAGGCGTTCGACGATGCGGTAGCGTCCGACCGTCTGACCGATCATGTCACGGCTGGCATGGAGTGCGCGGCGGTTACCAATGCACCGAGTGTAGTCCGCGGGACGGAATCGGACAATCGGGCAGGCTCAGTGGGCTCAGTGCAGTCGCTGCCAGGAGATCTCCCGGGGTGTCGCCTGATCTGGGTGGCGCGGATCGATGGTCACCACGACGCGCACGATCCAGGTCTCGGGACGACGAAACACCTCCATCACCGCGGCCCGCAGGGGTGGCACGTCGCGAACGTAGACAGGTCCTCCGCGCGCCGGGTACAAGCTGTTGGCGAGCAGGAAGGAGGAGTAGCACCAGGGGCTTCCGGCGACGAAGACCAGCGGGTCGCTGCCCAGGCCCGCTCGCTGGCCGGCGCGCAGCGGCGCGCCGCTCTGCGCGAGATACCACTGGGCGTGCTCGAGGACCTGGGCGGGCAGCCGGCGACCGAGCGGGAAGTACAGCAGCGCGGCGACCGCCACCCCGGCTGCCGCGAGCTGCGCGCTGCGGGGCCAACGTTGCAGAGCGTTCTGCAGCCGCACGGCAGCCGCCGTCAGGGCGCGGGCGGCGAGCAGGCTGAGCGGCCCGAGACTCTCGAAGGCGTAGCGGGGCCCCGAGTAAATGATGTCGCCATAGGGGAAGAAGCAGTGGGCGACGATGAGGCTCGCGGCGCTCAGCGCCAGGACGGCGTCGGTGAGACGCCAGGGTCGGGCGAGAAGAACCAGCAGCAGCAGAACGAGGTCCCCCCAGGGGAATCCCCACAGGCATCCGTTGAGGTGGCGAAGGTACCAGGGGAGATTGCGCAGCAGGGCGATCCGCAGCGGCTCCGCCATGCCCGAGAGCGGACCGAAGCGCTGCAGCTGGGCGAGCACGTAGGCGCTGGTCAGGGGTCCGCCGAAGACGCGCTGGTTGTAGACGGCGAGTGCTGCGAAGCAAGGGAGGGCGCCGGCCGCGATCCAGAGCAGATCCTTCGGGCGGCGCCGGCGGAGGAGCGCCCACGCCCCCCAGAGCGCCCAGGGCGCGAGCAGGGCGACGGCGGTGAACGGCCGGATGAGGAAGGCGAAGCCGCCGCAGCCGCCCGCCGCCAGCAGGTGGCGCCTGGTGTTGGGGCCGCCGGCGCCGCGGACGGCGCCGCTCAGCTCCGCCACGCACCAGACGGTGGCGCACAGGGCCGGCACGTGCGCCATCGCGTCGGCCGCCATGAGCAGGGCGAAGGGAGAGGCGGCGAGCGCCACCGCCGCCAGCATGCCGGTCGTTCGATCGTAGAGCCGTCGCCCCGCCACCCCGACCCCGACGACCGCGAGGGTCAAGAGCAGGGGGCTGAGCAACCACGGTGCGTGGATCCACCACCCGAGGGCGAGCAGCAGGGGCCAACCCGGCGGGTAGGTCGAGCACCAGCGAGTGGCGGTGAGCAGGACATTCTCGTGCCCGAAGAGGAAGGGGAACGGCGGCGGCGGCAAGTACAGCGCGCCGGCGGCGAAAATGCGTCCCTGGAAAAGGTAGGCGACGCTGTCGGTCACGTGGGGAACGAGGTCGAGGGCCGACCAGGCGATCAACAGGGCGACCCCGCCGGCCGCCAGACCGGTCCCCAGGAGGAGCGCCGTGGCCGACCTCGATGGGCGCTCGGTCGGGGCGGCCGGTGTGGCGGCAGACAGCGGGGACGAAGTCACGCTCGGGGTTCCCGGGGTCGTGGGTGTGGATGAGCCGAGCGCCGGCGCGGCGAGCTGGTGACCTCTCGGTCGGAGAAGATACCAGAACGAGTGGCGATGACCTGGCGGAGCGATGGCAAAGACGACGCGCGCGGCTTATCCTTTCCCGCATGATTCGCCACCGGTTCACCACGGCATTGCCCGGCGCCCTCCTCGTCGCCGGCTCGGTCCTCTGTTCCTCGCCTGCCATCGGCGCGGTGGCGCCCGATCTCGCCGCCCTCGTCGGTCAGATCGAGGCTTTCCCCGCCCCGCGTGCCCCGGCGAAATCGCTGCCGGGTTCCCGTTACCAGCTGCAGAGCCGCTTCTGGTTGGGCCTCCACCAGACCCTGATGGAGGCTGCGCAGCGGGGCGCCGTGCTCAATCCGGGCACCGACGCGCACGAGCGGCAACTCTGGGAGGGCGCCGTCGCCGCCTACCGGCAGCACTTCGGCAAGCGCAACCCCGTCTTCGACGACGAGCTGATGGCGATCAACGACTCGCTGTCGGGCATCGAGGAGCTCGCCAAGCTGCCGGCAAGCCTGGGCGCCATCGGCGACACCCTGCAGCAGGTCGCCGATGTCTACCGCCGACGGCAGTGGCCCGCCGACGAGCTCGCCAGCCGCTTCTGGATCGCCGTCGCCGGCGCCATGATCGACCAGGCCGGCGAGGAGCTGGTCGCTGCGCACGAGCGCGTCTACGGCGTCACGTATCCCGCGCACGTCACCGTCGACGTGTCGCCGTACGGGGGTGAGTTCGGCGCCTACACCACGTTGCGCGATGGCTTCGTGCACACGACGGTGTCGACCCATGACCCCGCGTATCAAGGCTACTGGGGGCTCGAGATGATGCTCCACGAGGCCTCGCATGCCGTCGTCGGCGACTCGTCCGGCGCCATCGGCCCCGAGATCGACGCCGCCGCTCGGGCGCTCAACCGCCGCCCGCCTCCCGTTCTGTGGCACGCCGTCCTCTTCTACACCTCGGGCGACCTCACCCGGCGAGCGCTGCTCCGCCGCGGCATCGACTACCACCCGTTCATCGAGGAGATGTACAAGCGGACTTTCAAGAGCTACCGCGAGCCGCTGGCGACCCACTGGCAGGCGTACCTCGATGGCAAGCTCTCACGAGCGG
>DATNKH010000110.1:0-5757 GCA_035603475.1 Thermoanaerobaculia bacterium | reverse complement strand
GCTTCGCGATCGAGGTCAAGCGGCCGCTCGGCGCCCGTGCCTTGACCGCCGTCAACCGCGTCGGCCAGGCCGTCGCCGAGATCGAGATCGATTGGCGGGTGATCCCCGACGAGTTCGACGCCGGTCCCGACCGGCTGCCGCCGCCGACCGCGCTCGACCCCACCCGCTCGCAGCGCTTCGCCATGTACGGGGGCCAGTTCCGCTGGCACGATCCGGCTCACAGCAGCTTTCACGGCTTCGGCACCGGACGCACGTTCCCGACCCTCGTCGGAGGCCGGCCGCAACTGCGCATCGGCGCCGTCGTCGACGTCCTCAGCGGCAGCGGCCGGCTCGCCGGCGCGGTCGGCAACGCGGTGGTGAACGGCTTCATCAGCCCGCCCTACGACCTGGCGCTGGGCATCGTCCTGCGGCTGGTCGATCCGCCAGGGCGGCTGCGCACGCGGGCGGCGCCGGCGCTGCTGGCGCCGCTGCCGGATCCCGATCCGGGCGCCCTTTTCTTGACGTTCCTCGGCGAGGCCGATCCCGCGCGCCCGATCACTCTCGAGACGGCGGGTGACGGCCGCGTCACCGGCGCCAGCGTGCACGAGCTGCTGCGCCTGGTGCGCATCGATTTCGACGTCGCCACCCCGCACGGGATGAGGAGCCGGACGCTCACCGGTCCGATCGCCGGCGCGCTCAGCTTCACGCTGCGCATCGATGCGGGTCATGCCGAGGTGCCGCTGCCGTTCACCACCCACGACGGGGCTTTCACCTTCTTCGCCGCCGGCGGCGAGCCGATCGGGGCGCTGGCGGCGAACGCGGTCGAAGGGCGTGCCTTCCCCACCGAGCTCACCGGCGCGCCCCAGCCGGTGCTGCGGGTCGTCGGTTTCGGGCCGCTGCTCGGCGGCGACGGCATCTTCGCCGGGGCTGCCGGCATGCTGTCGCTCAACGGCATCATCAGCATCCCGGCGCGGACCCCGTCGATCCTGTACACCCTGCGCATCACCGACCCGGACGGCAGGCTGCGCCAAGGCTGGTGCGATGGCATGCAATGAAAGGAAGGCGTGATGAGCCACAAGGACGAGAAGTTCAAGAGCGAGGTCGCGAGCATCGTCGAGGCGATCGGCAGGTTGATCGAAACGGACCCGGCCGGAGAGGCCGTCGAGGACGCCGCCGAGGACGATGCCGCGGGCGCGGCGGCGGACGACGACGAAGGGGAAGCGGCCGGCGGCGAGGAGGAAGGGTCGCCGGCGTCCGGCGGCATCATCGATCTCTCCGTCCTGGTCTCTCCCAACTGGCCGTCGACCTGGCCGGTCCTGCCGCCGCTCATCGTCAAGCGCTACCTGAGTCACGGGCCTGGCCCCTATGCAAGCGAGGCACTGGTGATCGACGAGCACACCGGCACCCACTTCGACGCGCCGAACCACTTCATCCCGCCGCTCGACACGGGGCTGCCGAACGCCTCGCTGGTCGGCGACGTGCCGAGCGACCAGCTGCCGATCTGGCAGTTCGTCGGCGAGGCCTGCGTGATCGACGTGCAGGACCTCCTGGTAGGGGCGGCCCCCGGCGCCACGCCGCTCATCACCGCCGACCGCGTCGAGGCCTGGGAGACAGCCAACCGGGTGCTCGGGCCGGGCGACGTGGTCTTCTTCTACAGCGGCTACTCCGACCAATTCTACCGCCCGCTTCCCGGTGGCCGGCGTTACTCCGCGGATCCACTCCAGGGCTCCGCGCCCGCATGGAGCGGCATCGATCCGGCCTGTATCGACTACCTCGTCGGGCGCCAGATCGAGTGGGTGGGGATCGATGCGCCGAACATCGGCCCTGCCTCCCCGGTTGCCATCGTCACCCATCTGCACGGTCTCGGCAACGGCCTGATCTATACCGAGAACCTGGTCAACCTCGGGTCGTTGCCGGCGACCGGGGCCCTGGTCGCCGTGCTCGGCGCCAAGCACGCCGCCGGCTCGGGGGGCGAGTCGCGGGTGGTGGCGGTCGCCGATCCGGAGGCCGCCGCGCCGCTGCTGCGCGCGGTGCGCAGGCGCCAGGTGGTGGACCTCTCGGTCTTGCTGCGCGAAGACCTGCCGGTCTGGTGGCCTGGCGCCGGCGTCGGCAACTCGCGGATGCCGTACATGGGGCGGAACTTGCACCGTTGGGACCAGCCCGGCGGCCCGGCTTTCGTCCGCAGCCACATCATGGACTGCCAGACCGGTACTCACCTGGTGCCGCCCGCCTATGCCATGCCGTCCCCCGGCTTCGACCGGCGGCGTTACGACTCGGCGACTCGCAAGAGCCTCGAGCGCTTCGAGAAGCGCCATGGCAGGCTCGGCACCAGCACGATGACCGCCGATCGGGTGCCGGTCTCGTGGCTGTGCGGTCCGGCGCGGGTGATCGACGTGACCCATCGGCTGGGAACCGCGCCCGGGATGGGGAGCCCGGTGATCGTGCCCGCCGACGTCGATCGCCACGAAGACCGCTTCGGCCCGATCGCGGCCGGCGAGATCGTGATCTTCCATTCCGGCCACAGCGACCGCCTCTTCCAGCCATTCCCTCAGGGCAACGCCTGCATCGCGGATCCGATCGCCGGGCAGGCCGAAGGCTGGCCGGCGCCTTCGGCGAAGACCATCCTCCACCTGGCGAAGAAGGGCGTACGCTGCATCGGCACCGATGGGCCGCGCATGGGCGCGGTCGATCCGGAGGCGGCGCTCGCCACCTACTGGGCCGGCGGGTCGCGCGGCGTGTGCTTCGTCGAGTACCTGATCAACGCCGGCACGCTGCCGCCGGTTGGCGCCTTTTTCTTGTTCGCGCCGGTCAAGGTCGAGGGCAGCCACGGCGGGCACGGCCGGGCGCTGGCGATCTTCTAGGCCGGGATGCAATGGCGGCGCAAGCGCCAGACGACATCCGGCGCCCCACGCCGGAGGCGGCCGGGGTGGGGGCCAGCGCCGGCATCCGGCCGCCGGCGCCCGCCGCGGTCATGGCGGCGCTGGCCGCCGGTGTCGAGCTCAAGCGCTGGTGGCTCGCGGCCGCCGCCGGCGGCGGCTTCGCCCGGCGCTTCGACCTCGCCAGGGTCTACAACCGCCCCGACAGCAGCTTCGGCTTCTTCGATCGCGCCGAGATCGGCAACCGGCCGCTGCCGGTGATGGGCAATTTCCAGCGCATGTTCTACGACCAGCCGAAGGTGCCGGCGAGCCGGGCCAGGACAGGCGAATGGATGCGCCGCCAGGTGCGCGAGTTCGTGCTGCGTTACTTCATGCGAGTGAGCGCCTTCCGCCAGCCGGCCGGCTCCGTCGGGGCAGTGCTGCCCGCGCCGCCTGGCTGCCTGGCGCCGCTCAGCTGGTGCGCGCAGGCTGGCGGCGCCGACCAGGGATTCGGCTTCCAGCAGCTCTACTACCGGCGCCGCGACAGCGGCGAGATCGGTGTCTTCCCCGAGAGCGAGCGCTACGCGATCGTCGATCTGCGCGAGCTCGGCAAGATCTACGATTGGATCGTCGCCAAGGTCGCGATCTTCGATTTCGAGCTCGACTTCGGCCCGCTTGGGGACCAGGGCCCGCACCTGGCGCTGCCGCTGGCCGAAGCCAGCTACCTCGTGCTCAGCGCCGATTTCGTCGTCGACGAGGAGGAGCCTGCTCCCGGCGTGCTGGGCCGCTACGGCTTCGGCTACGCGTTCGTCAAGAACCCCAGGTCGGGCCTCCTCGCCTACGGTCCGGGAGAGTTCGACGCCGCCTTCGAGCTGATCTGCTTCGAGGTCGACGACCGCGGCCGGGTGGAAGTCGAGATGGCCTTCGTCGCCAACCGGCCGGTGAGGATCCTGAGCCTGCCTCTCAACCCCATGGCCTGGGGCGTTCGGGCGGCGGAAGTCCTGTCACTCGGGATGATCCGGCGCCTGCCGGGTCCGCTCCGCGACGCGCTCGACCGGCTGGGAGCGCCCGCCGGCGACGTCGACCCGGTGGATGCTTACATCGCCGCGGCCAACGCGCTGAGCGGCGGGCTGGCGGGAAGGGAGCTGTGCATCGGCCGCGAACAGCTCGAGAGAGATTTTCTGCTCCAGCACTTCCAGCAGCATTACCAGGCCATCAGCGGCTCGCTCGCAGTCTGGCGGCTGGTGCCGGACTGGCTCGACTCGGTGGCGCTGCCGCACTGGGTCGTCCTGGGGCGGGACGCATGAGCCGACGCGGCGCGCCACAGCGTGTGCCCGCTCCCGCCGCCGCGCCGGCGCCCGCGCCGGAGAAGGCGCTGGTGCTCTCCGGCGGCGGCGCCCTGGCAGCCTACGAGATCGGCGTGATGAAGGCGCTGTTCACGGGGCGAGTGCCGGGAGAGGCAGGGCAGCCGCTCGACCCGGGCATCGTCTGCGGCACCTCGTCAGGCGCTTTCAACGGTGCGATGCTGGTGTCGCGGTCGGCTCTCCCCGCCGGCGAGGCCATCGCCGAGATGGAGCGCATCTGGCTCGAGGGCGTGGCCAATGCCGTGGCCTGCCGCGGCAATGGCATCTTCCGCTGGCGCGGTAACCCGCTCGATCTCCTCGATCCGCGCTGCCTGATCGGCGACCCGCTGCGTTTCTGGCGCGAGCGGGCGGAGGACACCGTCTTCTTCGCCCGCCAGCTCTACCAGCGGACGCTGCGTTTCGCCCGCTCGCGCGACCCCTTCGAGCAGCGGTTCCTCGAGCTCTTCGACCTGGGCTCGCTGATCTCGATCGCGCCGTTCGCGGAGCTCTTGCGGCGGGTCGTCGACCCGGCGGCGATCCGGGGATCCACGCGGTCGCTCTCGATTGCCGCCACGAACTGGGAGACCGGCGAGATCCAGCTGTTTGGCAACCAGGACATGACCGACGCCGACAGCGGCCTCGTCATCATGGCCTCGGGGGCGATCCCCGGGTTCTTCCCGCCGGTGGCGTTCCGCGGCCAGCCTTACGTCGACGGCGGGCTGCTGATGAACACCCCTCTCAGCCCGGCCATCCATGCCGGCGCCGACCTCCTCTTCGTGATCTATCTCGACCCCGACGTCCGCAACATCCCGCTGTCGGGCCTCGACACCTCGGTGACGACCTTTCAGCGCATGTTCGCGATCGCCACGGCGGCGAACTTCAATCGCGACATCGAGATGGCGGAGCAGATCAACTCCACGCTCGCCGCTCGCGCCGCGCGGGCCGGAGCGCGCGAGCGGCCCTACCGGCCGCTGACGATTCACCGCTTCCACCCTGGCGACCTGCTGGGAGCCTCGCTCGGCTTCTTGAGCTTCGAGCGCGATGCCCTCGCCGCCCTGATCGAACGTGGAACGAGCGACGCGATGGCCCACGACTGCAGCGCTGCCGGCTGTGTGCTGCCGCCGGCGGTCCGGTGAAGCCTGGATGCATCTCGAGCCGGTAGGAGCGTGGCTGGTTCTCGGAGTGCTGCTGACGCCTGTCGCCCTGGCGCTTGGCGCTCTCGTGGCTCTCGACGCCATGGAGCGGACCGGGCGCGGGTTCCATGCCGCCGGCCGGGCCGTGGTTGCCATCCTGGGCGAGACGGCGGCGGCGCTCGGCAAGGGCAACGTCGCGGCGATCGAGCTCTGCTACGCGGCGTCGTTCGGCGGCCGCAGGCTCGGCCTATCGCAGCCGCGGCTCGTCGAAGAGAAGGACGGATGCCGCACCTATCGGTTCGCGACGGGTGATGGACCGGACGGCAGCCAGCAGCGCGGGCAAGCGATCGCCGAATGGCAGGAGTACCTGGCCGCCTTCACCAGCATCGAGGAGTTGGGCCTGCATCTCGAGCATCTGGATGCGTGGCAACCGCCGGGCGAGCTGGT
>DATNKH010000109.1:0-6761 GCA_035603475.1 Thermoanaerobaculia bacterium | reverse complement strand
CATCCGCTCGCTGATCGAGCACGTCGAGGTGGGGCGCGACGCGAGGTCGTTCAGCGAGGCGCTGCGCGCGGCCCTGCGCCAGGACCCCGACGTCATCCTGGTGGGCGAGATGCGCGACCTCGAGACCATGGCGACGGCGATCAGCGCCGCCGAGACCGGCCACCTGGTGCTCGCCACGCTGCATTCCAACGATGCCGTCCAGTCGGTGCACCGCATCGTCGACGTCTTCCCATCCAGCCAGCAGGCACAGATCCGCCAGCAGCTCGCCCTGTCGCTGCATGCCATCGTCGCGCAGCAGCTGGTGCCGCGGGCCGACGGCCGCGGCCGCATCCCGGCGGTCGAGCTGATGCTCGCCACGTTCCCGGTGCGCCACCACATCCGCAGCGACAAGCTCGAGAAGCTCTACAACGAGATCACCCTCGGCAAGCGCCAGGGCATGACGTCCTTCGAGGAGTCCCTCGCGCAGCTCGTCCGCGAGGGCAGGATCGACCTCGAGGAAGCGCGCGTCCGCGCCAGCCATCCCGAAGAGCTCGACACCCGCCTGCGCGGGTGATCAGCCGAGGATCTGGCGCACGCAGCCGAGGGTGTGCGGCAGCGGCTGCTGCCACAGCCACGAGACGTCGATCCAGAATCCCGGGAACACGGCCGAGTCGAGGCGGCCCGCGGTCACCACGCGGCTGTGGTATGCGAGAGTCTCCGGGAGCTCCGAAGTCTTGGCAGTCTCCGGCTCTTGCAGCGTCTCCACCCGGACCGACCGCGCGTAGGGATCGACGACCCAGATCTCGGGGATCCGGGCCTGGCGGTAGCGCGGCAGCTTGACCCGCAGCGCGCGCCGGACGTCGCCCGGGGAGGCGACCTCGATCACCAGGTCCGCCGGACCCTCGATGCGCTGTGCACCGATCCGATGCATATTCTCCGCGCGCACCACCATCACGTCGGGCTCGGGCGACCACTTAGGGTCGAGACGCATCGGATACTCCGGGCCCTTGACCAGGCCATCTCCGCGCTCCTCGAAGACGCTCCGCATCAGCGCGTAGAGGAACCCGCCGACATCATCGTGCAGGGTGGAGACCGGCTCGCAGACCACCAGCTCCCCGTCCAGGTACTCGTAAGGGCTGCCCTCGTACTCCTCGCTGTAGAACACCTCCTCGCTCACTTGCATGGCCACCGGCGCCTCGGCGTCGACTTTCATGCCTTGGAGGATAACACTGGTTACGTCCACCGGCAAGAAGATTACGCCTACGTCTCCAGCCGGTACCGGGTCTCGGCCAGGCGGTAGAGGGGGCGCCAGATGAGGCGGTTGGTGATCACCACGATGGTGGCGAGGACGACGGTGGCGATCAGCAGCCGATCGAAGTTGCCGGAGTCGGCAGCGGCGCTGATCAGCGAGCCCAGGCCGGTCGTCTGCAGGGTGCGCCCCTTGAAGTGGAAGTACTCGGCGACGATGCTGGCGTTCCAGGCGCCGCCGGCGGCGGTCACCATGCCGGTGATCAGGAAGGGAAAGATGCCGGGCAGGATCAGCAGCCGCCAGCGCTCGCGGCGGCGGAAGCGGAAGACGCGGGCCGCCTCCTTGAGGTCGCTGGGGATGCCCATGGCGCCGGCGATGACGTTGAACAGGATGTACCACTGGGTGCCGAGCAGCATCAGCACGATCGGCGCCACGCCCAGCCCGCCGCCGGTGCCGATCAGGAACAGCAGCACCACCGGGAAGAGGGCCGTCGCCGGCACCGAGGCGGCGATCTGCACGATCGGCTGTGCGATGCGCGCCAGGCGCGGGCTCGAGCCGATGGCGACGCCGGCCGGGATGGCCCAGGCGGCGCCGATGATCAGGGCGCAGAGCACGCGCAGCAGGGTGGCGCCCGCGCCGCGCAGGATGTCCAGCGACTCGCGGCGGTCGAGCGCGGCGAACTGCATGGCGACGTGCAGCAGCGCGTAGGCCGCCGCGGCCAGCACCGCGAGGGCCAGCAGCCAGCCCACCCAGCCGGACCAGCGCGAGCTCTGCCGCGGCCGTTCGTGCCGGGCGCGGCGCACGAAATGCGCGTTCACCCGCTCGCCGAGCGGCGTCAGCGCCTTCTGCCGCAGCCAGGCGAGGGTGGGGGAGCGTTGCACCAGGTCGAACACCGCCGAGTGCGGCGCGTCGCCGCCTTCGACCTGCTCGAACTTGAACTTGTCGGCCCAGCAGATCACCGGCCGCCAGATCAGCTGATCGATCAGCACGATGACGCTCACCATCGCCAGCAGGCCCCAGAGGATGGCGGTGGTGTCGCCGGCGCTGGCCGCCGTCTGCAGGAACGAGCCGAGGCCGGCCAGCCGGAAGTCCCGCTTGCCGAGCACGAACATCTCGCAGACCATGAGGAAGAACCAGCCGGTGGCGACCGACACCATGGAGTTCCACACCAGTCCCAGCGCCGAGAACGGCAGCTCGAGGCGCACCAGGCGCTGCCAGGCGTTGAAGCGGTAGATGCGCGCCGCCTCGCGCAGCTCGGTCGGGATCGCCTTGAGCGAGGAGTAGAAGCTGAACGCCATGTTCCACACCTGGCCGGTGAAGATCAACAGGATGGCGCCCAGCTCGACGCCGAGCTGCGAGTGCGGGAAGAGCGCGATCATCGCCAGCATCACGCCCGGCAGGAAGGAGAGCACCGGGATCGACTGCATGATGTCGAGCAGCGGGATCATCAGCCGCTCGGCTTTCGGGTAATAGGCCGCGACGTAACCGTAGACCAGCGAGAACGCGAGCGACAGCACGTAGGCGACGGCCATGCGCAGCAGCGAGTAGGCGGTGTAGCCGGGCAGCGCCGAGGGACGCTCCGAGATGGCCGCGGCGGGCGTGAACGGTCCCAGCCAGGTGCGGGCCAGCGTCAGCACGCCGTAGAACAGCGCCAGCCCGAGCCCGATGATCAGCAGGTCCGCCCAGGAGGCGCCAGGGCGGCGCTGCTCGAAGATCGAAGGCGCGGCGGGTCCCGGCGTCGGTTGGATCATCTCGGCGCGTCCCGGCGAGCGAAAGGAGTTGCTTGCTGACTCTCGCTAACCCTCGGTCAGGTGCAGCCGTCCGGTCTTGGCGTCGTAGTCGAACACCTCGGCGTAGCGGCCCCAGTGGATGGCGGTCTGCAGCTGGGCCTCGGCCTCCTCGGCGCTGAAGTGCTCGTCCAGGATGTCGGAGAAGAAGTCGTCGGGCAGCGTGCCGTCGGCCTTGGCGCGCAGCGCGTTGTAGATCTGCTTGAGCAGCGTGACGTGCTGCAGCGCCGCTTCCCGGAAGAGGCTCTTGCGGGTCAGGATGTCGGCTTCGGCGAAGACCTTGCCCTCGGGGGTGATCTCGACGTCGCCCTCTTGCACGCCGATGAAGTGGAGCAGGGTGCAGGCCTCGATGATCGGCAGCAGGTCGCTGACCTCCATCGCCAGCTCGTCGGCTAGGTTGTAGAGGTCCTCCTTGCCGCCGCGGTCGATGAGGATCTCGAGCAGGCCGGCAATGCCGCCTGGACGCGCGTGCGGCATCATCTGGTAGGCCGGCGCCTGTCCCGCCGCCGCCTGCTGCCTGGCGGCGGGGCCGGTCGGCGGCGCATGCTCGACGTCGGGTTGCGTCAGCACCTTGTAGATGTGGTCGACGAGCTCGAGGAAGCGGCGCGACTTGCGGTCGCGCGGCCGCGGCAGGTCGACCTCGAAGTCGGCGCGGATGCGGCCGGGGTTGCGCCCGAGGACCACCACCCGGTCGGCCAGCAGCACCGCCTCCTCGATGTTGTGCGTCACCATGAAGATGGCGCGCGTCGGCATCTTGCGGCTGGTCCACAGCTCGAGCAGCTCGCCGCGCAGGTTCTCCGCCGTCAGCACATCGAGGGAGGAGAACGGCTCGTCCATGAACAGCACGTCGGGCTCGACCACCAGCGCTCGCGCGAAGCCGACGCGCTGCTTCATGCCGCCCGAGAGCTCCTTCGGAAAGGCGGTCTCGAAGCCGTCGAGCCCGACGGTGTCGAGGATCTTGAACGCCCGCTTGCGCCGGTCGACGTCGGCGATGCCGCGGGCCGCGAGCGGCGCCTCGACGTTCTCGAGCACCGTCAGCCAGGGGAAGAGCGCGAAGTTCTGGAAGACGATCGAGACGTTCGCCTGTTCTTCGGCCTGCGGGCTGCGGTGCCAGCGCACCTCGCCGGCCGACGGCGGCACCAGGCCGGTCAGCATGCGCAAGAGCGTCGACTTGCCGGAGCCCGATGGCCCGAGCAGCGCGAGGATCTGCTCGGGGTAGATCGCCAGGTTGGTCGGCGCGATCACCTCGATGCGGTTGCCTTCGGGCTGAACGTAGTACTTCTCGATCTCGCGCGTCTCGACGATCGCTTCGGCCACCGCCATGCTGTCCTCGCGTCGGGAGCCGCGCGCCGGAAGCGGCGGCGGACATGCTCGCCGTACACGCGCCGCCGGCGGCGCGTGCAGTCGGGCGGCTGAGCTTTGCACGGCACCCTCCGGCAGTCAATGGAGACCGCGCGGCCCAGCGGGCGTGCGTGGGTGACGGCCCCGTGGCGAAGACGTGACGGACGTCAGGCGTCGTAACGCAGGGCGACGTTCGGGTCGATGCCCATCGCCCGCTGGCCGGGCACCAGGCAGGCGACCAGCGCCACCAGCGAGAGCCCCGCGGTGACGAGCAGGAACACCGACGCATCGCCGGGCTGGACCCCTGCCACGAGCACCTGGGACAGCCCGCGCGAGACGCCGAACGCCAGCGGCAGGCCGAGCAGCAGCCCGACGCTCAGCTGGATGGCGCCCTGCCGCATCAACATGCCCAGGACGTCGCCGCGCAGCGCGCCGAGCGCCATGCGCAATCCGATCTCCTGGGTGCGGCGCTCGACCGAGAAGGCGATGACGCCGTAGATGCCGACCGCCGCGAGCACCAGCGCGCTGAGGCCGAAGATGGCGAACACCGTACCGAACAGGTCGGGGAAGAAGCGGTCCTCGGCGACCGCTTTCTCCATGGACTTGACGAAGTAGATCGGCGTGTCCTTGTCGAGCGCCGTGACCTCGGCGCGCACCATGGACACCAGCGACAAGGGCGCCAGGGGCGTGCGCAGGACCAGGCTCAGCCGCTCGGCCCCGACCTGCGACACGGGCAGGAAGAAGCCGTCGGGCTTCTTGTCCGCGAGGCCGTAGAGCCGCAGGTCGGGCACCACGCCGACCACCGTCCGCCAGGTGTCGGCGGTCTGCGACCGGGCCAGGCGGAGCCGCTTGCCGAGCGGGACCTCGTGCGGCCACATCTTGCGCGCCAGGCTCTGGTTGACGAGGGCCACCGGCTGGGAACCGGCCGTGTCGAGGCGCTCGAACTCGCGGCCGGCGATCGGCCTGACGCCGAGGGTCGCGAAGAGGCCGGCCGAGATCACGTCGCTGTGGGCCACCGGGTATTCGCTGTCGGCGGCGTAGGCCCGGCCGTCGACCGCGTAGGCCTCGCTGCCCCAGCCGATGCTGGGCAGGGAGGTGGTGGCCCCGACGGCCTGGACCTCCGGCCGCTCTCGCAGGCGATCGAGCAGCCGCTGATAGAAAGCGGCGCGATCGGCCGGCCGCGGGAAGTTGGCCTCGAACAGCGGCACCCGCACGGTGAGCAGGTGAGCGGTCTTGAAGCCGAAATCGGCGTTGCGGGCGGCGACGATGCTCTTGACCGTCAGCCCGGCGCCGACCAGCAGGGCGCAGGAGAGCGCCAGCTCGGCCACCACCACCATGCGGCTGAGCCAGCCGAGGCGCAGGCTGGTCGAGCCGCGCCCCTCGTCCTTCAGCACCTCGTGGAGCTGGGTCCGCGAGATCTGCAGCGCCGGCACCAGGCCCGAGATGACCGCCGCGGCGAGAGTCGCCGCCAGCGCGAACAGCAACGCCGGCGGATCGATGGCGATGTGGATCCAGGCCGGCGGGTTCTTGTCGACGATCGCGGCGTTGAACAGCGACACTCCCTCCCATGCCAGGCCCAGCCCCACCGCGGATCCCACCAGCGCCAGGATCAGGCTCTCGGTGAGGATCTGCCCGATCACCTGGCGGCGCGCGGCGCCGAGCGCGGCGCGGATGGCCATCTCGCGCGTGCGCTGCGAGGCGCGGGCCATGATCAGGCTGGCGACGTTGATACAGGCGATCAGCAGCACGCAGCAGACGGCGCCGAGCATGGTGTAGAACATCAGCCGGATCGAGCGGTCCATGAAGCGGTCGACGATCGGCGTCACGGTGGAGCTCCAGCCGCGGTTGGTGCGCGGGAACTCCGTGGCCAGCGCGTGGGCTAGCGTCGCCATCTCGGCACCCGCCTGCTCCGGCGTCACTCCCGGCCGCAGGCGCCCGAAGACGGCGACGGGCTCGCTCTTGCCGCGCTCGCTCTTGCCCGGGTCCACCAGCAGCGGCGTCCACAGCTGCTCGCTGCTCGGGAAGCGGAAGTCCGGGGGCATGACGCCGATCACGGTCGCCTGCTGGCCGTTGACCCGGATCCCGCGGCCGACGATGCCCCGATCGGAGTTGTAGCGGTTCTGCCACAACCGGTAGCCGAGCAGCACCACCGGCGGCGCACCGGGACGGTCCTCGCCGGGCCGGAAGCCGCGCCCCAGCACCGGTTTGGACCCCAGCAGGTCGAGCGCGTTGGCGGTCAAGGTGGCGCCATCCAGGCGCTCGGGCCGGTTGTCGCCGCTCACGGTCACGGTGCCGTTGCCGAACGCCGCCAGCCCCGCGAACGACCGCTGGCGCCGGCACCAGTCGAGGTAGTCGTGGATGTCGGCCCCCTGGAAGAGCAGGTCGCGAGCGACGTTCTCGGTGTC
>DATNKH010000108.1:0-7686 GCA_035603475.1 Thermoanaerobaculia bacterium | reverse complement strand
CCCGCCGCGGGCGGAGCACCGGCGGCGGCTAGCCAGCCGGCGGTCGAAGCGACGCTGCTCACGGGCCCGGCCGACGCGATCCCGTCCCTGATCGCCGGAGCGGCGCCCGCTTCGCCCGATCCCACCGCGACCTTGAAACCGACGATCGTGTGCAGGCTGCTGGTCGCCGCCGACGGCCACGTGGCGGACGCCAAGATCTATCGCTCGCGGCTCGACCTCGCCACGTTCGAGGACGCCGCTCTCGACACGGTGCGCCGGTACCGCTTCGCTCCGGGCCGCCGGGCCGGCAGGCCGGTCCCGGTCTGGATCAACTTGCCCGTCATGTTCCGTTGACCTCGAACGGCGGCGTAGCCGGGTCGCCGGCGCCGCCTGATGCTTGCCACTTTTGATGGAGGGATCGTTCCATGCCCATTCACAGAGGCTTCGCGCGGATGGCCCCCAGCGCTGCCAGCGCCGCTCGCGCCGCCGGCACCACCTTCGCTGTCACCGCCACCGTCGTGGCCGCCTGGCTGTGCGCACCGCCGGCGGCGACGGCGGCCGCCGTCACGCTCCAGGTCAAGGGCTCCGACACCATCGGCGGCAAGCTCGGCCAGGACTTCGCACTGGCTTTCAAGGCGCGGCACCCGGAGATCGACGTGAAGTGGGAAGCTCTTGGCTCCGGCACCGCGTTCGTCGGCCTGCTGGACGGCTCGGCGCAGCTCGGGGCGGCGTCGCGCGGCGTCAAGGAGAACGAGGTCGCCGAGGCCCGCCAGCGCGGCATCGAGCTGCGCGAGTTCGTCATCGGCTACGACGGGATCGCGGTCGTCGTCCACCCCGGGAACCCGGTCTCCGAGCTCACCGTCGCCCAGCTCTCCGACCTCTTCACCGGCAAGCTGCGCAACTGGCGAGAAGTTGGCGGCCCCGACCTGCCGGTGCACCTCATCTCGCGGCCCAGCTACTCCGGCACCTTCTCGAGGCCGCCAAGGCGTCGCTCGCCGCTCTGGCCGTCAGTGTCAGAAGCGGCAGCAACCACTTGCTGGTGGTCGGCCATGCCGACATTCGCGGCAGCCGCGCGGTCAACGCCCGCATGTCGCTGGCCCGGGCGAAGGCCGTGGCGTCCTACCTCGAGGAGGAGGGAGTGCCGCAGAGCGCCATCGAGGTCGCGGGCAAGGGTGCCGACGAGCCGATCGGGAGCAATCAGAGCGGCGCCGGCCGGGGCGCCAACCGGCGAGTCGACGTCACCGTGCTGGGAGCGGCGGCCGGACGCTAGAGTAGCGGGTCAGGTTCCCGCCGTCTCACTTTGGGCGAGGGGCCAAGGTCCTCCGCCCCTGCAGCTCCGGCCCCTCGCCCAAAGTGAGACAGCGGGAACCTGACCCGCTACCGACGCCACCGGCCAGGGCCAAGGAGACCTCCCGACCGTCTGATAGCATCCCGCAAGCACGCGGGGAGGAGGCGAGACATGCTGGCGGAACGGATCGCGGAGATCGAGGCGGCGCTGGCGGAGGCCGGGCTCGACGGCTGGTTCTTCGCCTGCTTCCAGCACAACGATCCGATCGGCATGGATCTGCTGGGCCTGTCGGCGCCGGGGAAGCTCGTCACCCGCCGCTGCTACTACCTGGTGTCCCGGAACAGAGGTCCCGCCAAGCTGGTTCACGCGCTCGAGCCCGCGATGCTCGACCACCTGCCGGGCGGCAAGTCGGTCTATCTCACCTGGCAGGAGCACCGCGAGCAGCTGGCGCGGCTGGTGGCGGGCCACCGGCGGCTGGCCGCCCAGTACAGTCCGGGCAACGAGCTGCCGAGCATCTCCCGGCTCGACGCCGGCACCGCCGAGCTGCTGCGCGCCGCGGGCGTCGAGCTGGTCTCGGCCGCCGACCTGGCCCAGCGGTTCGCCGCCTGTTGGAGCGCCGAGCAGCTCGCCGGACACCGCCGTGCCGCCGCCCACCTGCTGGCCATCGTGCACGCCGCCTTCGCCCGGGTCGGCACCGCCCTGGCGCGAGGCGACGAGCTGGACGAGTACGCGGTACAGCGCGGCATCCTGGACGCCTTCGAGCAAGCCGGGCTGTGGAGCGAGAGCGATCCGATCGTCGGCGTCAATGCCCACAGCGCCGACCCTCACTACCAGCCGGGCCCCGGACACTCGTCGCCGATCCGGCGCGGCGACTTCCTGCTCATCGACCTGTGGGCCAAGGAGCGGGCGCCGGACAGCGTCTACGCCGACATCACCTGGTGCGGCGTGTGCGCACCGTCGCCGACCGAGCGCCAGGCGGAGATCTTCGGTCACGTCGCCGCGGCGCGCGATGCCGCCCTGCAGCTGGTCCGCAGCCGTTACCCGCGGCAACCGGTTCATGGCTTCGAGGTCGACGACGCCGCCCGCGACGTCATCCGGAAGGCCGGCTACGGGGAGCGCTTCTTCCACCGCACCGGGCACTCGATCGGCACCTCCGATCACGGCCAGGGCGCCAACATCGACAACCTCGAGACCCACGACACGCGGCGGCTCCTGCCCATGACCTGCTTCTCGATCGAGCCCGGGATCTACCTGCCGGGCGACTTCGGAGTGCGCAGCGAGATCAACGTCGTGCTGCTCCCCCCGGCCCCGGAGACCCCGGCGACCCCGGCGAGACCGGAGACCCCGGAAACCCCGGCGACCCCGGAGACCCCGGCGACCCCGGAGATTGGCGCCGTCGAGGTCACCGGGGGCCCGGCACAGCGGGAGCTGCTCCGCCTGCTCTGATCGCCGCCCGGCGCTCGGTTCCTGGTTCTGATGGCCGCGCCGCCTGATCCGGATTCGCCGCCGCCACCCGCTCCTCCGGCGACCGTCCCCGCGCCCGCCCCTCGCGAGCACCTGGCCCGCGAGGCCCTCGGCGACTTCGCGCCGGCCCTGGTGCTGCTGCCGGCCACCGAGCGGGCACGGGTGCGGGCACTGCTCGCATACGCCTGCACGCTGCTGGCATGCGCCGCCCAGCAGGGGATGGAAGAGGAATGCCTGGCGCAGATCGACCGCTGGGAGGCCGGCCTCGAGCGTGCCCTGGGGGGTGAGACCGGGATGCCGCCGGTCTGCCTGCGCATGGCGCGGGAGAACGCCCGCCGCCGGTGGCCGGCCGATGCTCTCGACGAGCTCGCCGCTTGCGCCCGCCGGCGCGTCCTGCGGCCGCGCCCGGCGACCGCCGCCGACGCCGGAGCGGATGCCCGCAGCCTGGCGCGGGCGGTGGGCGGCGCCCTGCTCGAGACGAGCCTCAATGCGGAGGTCAGCGGCTTCGCCGGCGCGCTGGTCCGCCTGCATGCGCTGCAGCACCTCGGCGCGGCGATGGCGCGCGGGCGCTGCCCACTACCGGCGGACGAGGGAGAGACTCTCGTGGGCGAGCCCCTCGGCGAGGCGGTCCAGCGCGAGTGCGCCCGCCTGCGACCCTGGCTGCTGCGCGCACCCCGCGGCCTGGTCGAGTTGCCCGTGCCGTACCGGCGGGCCGGCGTGTTCTCGCTGCTCGCCGCCCTGCGCCTGCTGTCGGACGTCGAGGAGGCAGGAGCGCGGCTGCTGTCCGCGCCCCCGCGCCTGCCACCCGCGACGCGAATCGTCCTGCTCGCGCGGGCACGCTGGTTCGGGCTGCGCTTCGGCTTGCCCTAGACCCTAACCTTCCTAGACAAGGGGGGAGGGAGGGGGGCTGCCGGCAGCCGATGCACTACACGTCTAATACGTCTCGCCGGGCTGCAGTGCCAGGACCTCGCAGGCGACGCCCAGGTCCTCGAGCGCGTCGACCAGCTTCTGCGGCGTGCCGGTGAGCACCGGGAAGGTCCCCCAGTGCATCGGCACGACCTTGCGGACGTTGAGGTAACGGCACGCGCGGGCCGCCTGTTGCGGGTCCATGGTGTAGAAGTCGCCGATCGGCAGGAAGGCGAGCTCTGGGCGATAGAGCTCGCCGATCAGCTGCATGTCGGAGAACAGCGCGGTGTCGCCGGCATGATAGAAGGTGAAGCCGCCTGGCAGCTTGACGACGTAGCCGGCCGCCATGCCGCCATAGACGATCCGGTCGCCGTCCATGAGGCTGCTCGAATGGTCGGCGCGCACCATCGTCACGGTGAGATCGAGCAGCTCCTGCGTGCCGCCGACGTTCATGCCCGAGCAGTTCTCGACCCCTTGCGACTGCAGCCAGGTGCAGATCTCGTAGGCGCCCACGACGTGGCGCGGGCGGTGGCGCCGCGCCAGCTCGACGGCGTCGCCCATGTGGTCGCCGTGGGCGTGGGTGATCACCATCGCGTCCAGGCGGTCGAGGCTCTGCAGCTCCTCGGGACAGGCCGGGTTGCCCATCACCCAGGGATCGATCAGCAGGACCTCGCCGCCGGGCAGGGTGCAGCGGAAGGTCGCGTGGCCCAGCCAGGTGAAGCTCGGACGCGGGTGTTGATTGGGCATGTCCCCCCCCTCTCGAGAAGACGGCCATTCTATCCGACGCTCCGACCCCCGGAAGTCAGTTCCCTGGTCCCCCGGACGAAAGGGGAACTGACCCCCAGATCGTTGGCATAAGATGGGAGCTCCGCGAGAGCGAGGACGCAGACGACATGCCCGGCAGAGAGATGGACGTCATCGTCGTCCCGTACGACGTCGAGCGCGACGACACGCCGGGGGCGCGCGGCGCGCGCGAGCTCGTGTCCCGCGGCCTGCTGGCCGAGGTCGAGCGGCGCGGCCTGGGCATCCATGTCTCCGAGATCCCGGTGCGCCGGCCGGAGGCCGGCAAGGCGGCGGTGGTGGCCGAGATCGGCCGCAGCGTGGCGCGAGCGGTGGCCCTGGCGCATTCGCAGCGCCGCTTCCCGTTGGTGGTGTCCGGAGGCTGCCTGGTGGCCGTCGGCGTGGTGACCGGGCTGCAACGGACCGGGCGCGAGCTGCGGGTGGTCTGGATCGACGCCCACGGCGACTTCAACACCCCCGAATCCACGCCGAGCGGCTACTGGGACGGCATGGCGCTGGCGGCGGTGTGCGGGCGCAGCCTTCCCGAAGTCTACAAATCGGTCGAGCTGCGGCCGATCCACTTCCGCAACGTCGTGCACCTGGCGGGGCGCTGCTTCGACCCGCCCGAGGTCGAGGACTTCGAGCGCCTGCACCTCTCCATCGTCCCGCCGGAGGAGGTCGGCTCGGAGAGGTGCCTGCGCCTGCTGGCCGAGGGTGCCGAAGGAGCCGCCGCGAACCGCGAGCTCTACCTCCACGTCGATCTCGACGGCCTCGATCCGCGGGACGCTCCGGCGGTCAGCTTTCCCTGCCCTGGCGGTCCGCCGCTGGACGCCATCTTGACCTGCTTCGCGGCCCTCAAGCTGCCGGCCGCCATGACCCTGTCGACGGCGAGCTTCGCCCACGCGGACGACGAGCAGGCGGCGCGCACGCTCGACACGTGCCGCCGCCTGCTCGATGCCTTCCTGCTCCGTGACTAGCCGGGCCGGACGGCGTCCGGTCCTACACCTGGAACTGCTTGAAGAAGTTGTCCCGCAGCTTGGCGTTGAACGCGTGATCGGTGAGCCGGTAATAGATGGTCTGGGCGTCGCGGCGCGGGGCGACCAGCCCATAGGCCTTGAGCTTGGCGAGATGCTGCGAGACCGCGGACACCGACACGCCCAGCATCTCGGCGAGGTCGCACACGCACAGCTCCTTCATGTTCTCGAGCAGGTAGAGGAGCTTCAGGCGGGTCGAGTTGCCCGCCAGGTTCATCAGCTCCGCCGCCTCCTCGATGTCCGGCGTCCCCTCGAGGTTCTGTCTGATCTGGGCCATCTCCTTCGACGACATGTTGGGCGCTTCACCTTTCATGTTTTCCTCCAGCAGATTCTACGATCCTTATGGCATCCTGGCTTCGCGCCGATGTCCAGGGTCACGGGCGTGACCGGGGCCACCGGCATCGAGGCCAAGCTCGGCGTGTTCCTGGTAGTGGATGACCCCACCACCGTGTTCCGGTCCAGCAACTCATCTCGGCGCTCCGTGACCTGGAATCCCGAGGGGACCTCACGGCCAACGGCAACGCTATTGAACAATCTCGATTGTACTCCGTTCCCAGCCAAAAGCTAGGGGGCAAGCGGCCTTTTTCCGATGTAATTGTCCCGCTCTGGCCTCGAAGCGCACCATAGTGGGTCCAGCTAACGCCACTCAAAGATGTTCACACATTGCCAGTCATACACATTTGCGTTGTGGATCAGACATAGACTCAGGCAGGGAAGGAGGCGACGATGGCCAAACACATCACCATCGAGTATTGCGTGGCTTGAAACTATCTGCCCCGCGCCGCCGGTCTGGCGGACGAGCTGGAGCAGAGGTTCGGGACTCGCCCCGCGCTGATCAAGGGCGGCGGCGGCATCTTCGACGTCAAGCTGGACGGCGAGCTCATCTTCTCGAAGAAGCAGGCAGGACGCTTTCCCGCCCAGGGCGAGGTCGAGACGATGCTCGCCGAGAGGACCCGGCCCGCCGGAAGCAGCGAGAAGTAGGCCGGGCGGATCAGAGCGCGCCATGTGGATCGTGACCATGGCCGCCCTGCTGGTCGGCGGCGCGCTGCTCGGCCTTGGCCTGGGCATCGAGACGCGACGCCGGCGCGCCCCGGCACTCCCGGAGCCGCCGGCACTTCGCGGCGGCCAGCGCGGGCCGCACTCGCCTGAGGTGCCGGCAGAGCCGGGGGGGGCGGCGGCGAACCCGGCGGCGCCGGCGGCCACTGCCGTAGAGGCGATCGACGCCACCGTGCTGCTGCCGGTCCGCGACGAGGAGCGCAATCTCGCTGATTGCCTCGAGGCCCTCCTCGTCCTCGAGGGCCAGCCACCCATCCGGATCATCGACGACGCCTCGAGCGACGCCACCGCGGCGCTGGCGGCGGCCGCCGCGGCCCGCGAGCCCCGCTTGACGCTGGTCACCGCCGGGCCGCTGCCGGCGGGGTGGCGTGGCAAGGTGCATGCCCTGTGGGCCGGCAGCCGCGGCGTCGAGTCGAGCTGGCTGCTGCTCACCGACGCCGACGCCCGCCTGCGCCCGGCGGCGCTGGTCCGGGCGCTCGCCGCCGCCTCCTCCTGGCGCCTGGACGCCGTCTCGCTCGCCGGCCTGCAGGAGGCGCGCGGCTTGGCGGAGAACCTGCTGGCGCCGGGCGTCTTCGCCCTGCTCGACGCGCTGCTCGGGGACTGGGAGGAGGCGGCAGCCGGGGGCGGTCCGCCGGTCGCCAACGGCCAGTTCCTGCTGCTGCGGCGCGCCGCCTGGGAGAGCTGCGGCTGCTTCGAGGCGGTGCGCCACGAGGCCATCGACGACGTTGCGATGGCGTCGCTCCTGCGGCGTCACGGCTACCGCACCGGCTTCTTCCGCGCTCCAGACCTGCTGTCGGTGCGCATGTACAGAGGCATCCGCGAAGCCACGCGTGGCTGGCGGCGCAACCTCGGCGGCATGCTCGGGCGCCGCCCAGGCGTCACCCTGGCCGCGCTCGCCTGCCTGGCGGCGCCGGCGCTCGCGCTGGCCGCCGCCCTGGCAGCCGGGAGCTTCGTCGCGGCGGCGCTGCTGTGGGGTGCCGGGGCGGTCACCTCAGCCATGCTGCGGACCGGGAGCGGGAACCGGCCGGCGTATGCCCTGCTCTACCCGCTGGACGCCCTGCTGCTCGCCGGGGTGCTGGCGGCGGGCGTTCGCGACCGTCGGCGCGGGCGGCTGGTCAGCTGGAAGGGTCGGGAGATGCGGCTGTGACGCGGTCCTCGTACCAGCAGCGCTGCCCGGCC
>DATNKH010000107.1:0-9429 GCA_035603475.1 Thermoanaerobaculia bacterium | reverse complement strand
GCGAAGAGGTTGTGCCAGGCGAGCTCGGTCACCACCCGCACCGGCAGGCGGTAGCGCGGGTCGGCCCCGGCGTAGCCGTCGAAGACGAACAGGTCGCGATCGGCCAGGTACTCGCGCACCCGGTGCCACAGCGCCTCGCAGCGGTCGCGCTCGAAGCGCCGGTTGACCTCCCCCCACCAGATCTCGCCGTCGATCGCGGCGTCGCCGACCACGAACTTGTCCTGCGGCGAACGGCCGGTATGGGAGCCGGTCAGGCAGACGAGCGGCCCTTCGCTCGCCAGCTTGGCCTCGCCGCGCAGGACCGCCATCTCGCTCAGCCGGGCCGGCGAGAGGTTCCAGTAGACCGTGCGGGCGTCGGCCAGGCCCTGCCGATCGATGCCGAAGCTGCTGACGAAAGGCCCCTCGTGTCTCATGCCTCACCTCGGATGAGCTGGCCGACAGCGGCAAGAAAGAGCAGGCGACACCTACCCCGCACCCGTCCGGTCGCCCGGAGCCGGAACCCGCCGAGTCTATAACCTGTGACGCGGGCATGACGAGGGTGTGGGCCGCCCGGCGCAGCGCCGGGCGGCTGGCGGACGGAGAGGCCGGACTGCGGACTCCGGAACCTCGCCCAAAGGAGGCCGAAGGACCGATCCACCGCTCGGTGGCAGGTGCGGCGCCTCAGTCGTGCGCCGCCGGGATCGGCGGCACCGTGACCTTCGCCGGCGGGTGCTTCGCGAGCTCCTGCATGAGGTAGGCGACGGCCCGCTCGAGGCTGGGGTCGTGGCCCTTGGCGATCTCGTCGGGCCGGTCGACGACCTCGATGTCGGGCAGCACGCCGACGTTCTCCACCCCCCAGTGCCCCTCGGTGTCGAGGAAGCGGAAGGTCGGTGTGGACAGGCTGCCGCCGTCGAGCAGCGGCGGGTTGCCGGACAGGCCGATCAAGCCGCCCCAGGTCTTGGTGCCGATGAGCGGCCCCAGCCCGAGCTTGCGGAAGTAGTAGGGGAAGGCGTCGCCGCCCGAGCCGGCGCTGCCGTTGATCAGGCATGCCTTCGGGCCGGTGTTGACGAAGCCGGGCGTGGTGGTGGGCTCGACCCCCCGCGACACCCAGTAGTTGAGCAGCGGCCGGCTGAGCAGCGCCACCATGCGGTCGGGGATGAAGCCGCCGCCGTTGTAGCGGTCGTCGAGGATCAGCGCCTCTTTGCGGACCTGCGGATAGAAGTACTTGAACAGCTCGCGGTTGCCGGCCACCGCCGTGTCGGGCAGGTGGATGTAGCCGATACGGCCGCCGGAGGCCCGGTCCACCCGCTCGCGGTTGGCCTGGACCCAAGCGTAGTAGCGCAAGCCCTGCTCGCTCTTGACCGGCCGCACCTTCTCGTCGCGCGCCCCCTCGCCGCCGGGGCTGGCGGCGACCCGCAGCACCACCACGTGGCCTGCCTTGTTCTCGAGCAGGCGGTAGAAGTTGTCGACGCCGCGGGTGGGTTGGCCGTCCACGGCCAGGATGTATTCGCCGGCCTCGACGTGCACGCCGGGCTCGGTCAGCGGCGAGCGGAAGTCCTCCTGCCAGTTCTCGCCCGGGAAGATCCTGGCGATGCGGAAGACGCCCGACGGATCGGCCTCGATCTCCGCCCCCAGCAGCCCCCCCTCCACGCGCGGCACCTCGGGCTCGTCGCCGCGCGAGACGTAGACGTGGCCGGCCGACAGCTCGGCGCCCAGCTCCTCGAGCAGGTAGTCGAGATCGTCGCGGCAACCGACATAGGGCAGCAACGCGCCGTAGCGGTCGCGCATCCCTGCCCAATCGACGCCGTGCATGCCCGGGTCGTAGAACCAGTCGCGCATGATGCGCCAGGCGTCGTAGTACATCTGGCGCCACTCCTCGCGCGGGTGGATCTCGATCTGCAGCTTGTCGAGCGGCAGCAGGCCCTCCGTGTTCTTCTGCGCGGGCTTGGCGTCGGCGATGCCCCAGTCCTCGCCGTGTTTGAACAGCACCTTCTTGCCGTCGGCGGAGAGCTGGTACGCCGCCACCCCTTCGAGGACCACGCTCTCCTTCCGGTCCTTGAGGTCGTACATCTTGAGCTGCGCCTTGGCGCCGGTGCCGGCGAGGTAGAACACGGCTTCGGCACTGGCCTGCAGGTTGGAGTAGTCGGCTGCGGCGGCGGGCAGCGCCCGCACCCGCTGCTCGAAGCCCGGGACGTCGATGCGGACGCGCGGCGGTGCGGCCGGGGCCTCGCCGGCCTTCCCGGCCTTGGCCTCCTTGGCCTCCTTGCCCGCCTTGCCCGCCTTGCCCTCCTTGCTCTCACGGCTCTCCTTACCCTCCTTGCTCTCCGGCTCGGCCTTGGCCGGCTCGTCGTCGCTCTCGGGCAGGAAGAGCGCCGGCCCGTCCTTCGCCAGCAGCGCCACGTAGACCCGGGTCGGGCGGGTGTAGAGATAGTCGGTCTCGAAGCCGCTGAAGGTCAGCTGGAAGTCGCGGTTGGAGAGGAAATAGAGGTAATGCCCCGCGGGATCGAAGACCGGCTCGGTCTCGCCGGCCAGCTCGCCCGACAGCTGCTGCGCCCTGCCGTCGTCCAGGCCATAGATCCAGATCGTCGACAGCTGCGACGGCGCCAGCTTGGTGTAGGCGATGAAGCGGCTGTCGGGCGACCAGGCGTAGGTGGTGATGTCGGCGCGCGAGCTGTGGTCGACGTCGGCCACCTTGCCGCTCGCGACCTCGACCCAGCGCAGGTGCTGCTTGCGGTCGCCGAAAGCCAGCTTGCGGCTGTCGGGCGACCAGGCCGGCGGGAAGCGCCAGATGTCGCCGTCGGTCGTCACCCGGCGCTCGGCGCCGGCGCCGCCGGCGTCGCGCACCCAGATCTCGTACTCGCCGCTACGGTCGCTCAGGTAGGCGATCCAGCGCCCGTCGGGCGACCAGGCGGGGTTCATCGCCCGCACCCCGGGGGTGGCGGCCAGCTCGAGCACCTCGCCTTTCTCGGCCGGCACGGTGAGGATCTCGCCGCGGGCGGCGAGCACGGCGCGCTTGCCGGTCGGCGAGACGTCGGCCGACTCGATGTTGGCGCGGACGTTCTTCCAATAGGGCAGCGTCAACGGCAGGTCGCTCGCGATGCGGATCGGCACCCTGGCGCTCTTGCCGGTCGCCGGGTCGAAGAGATAGATGGAGCCGCCGTTCTCGTAGACGATCCGGCCGGTGCCGGCGCTCGGCCACAGCACGTCGTACTGATCGTGCTGGGTGAGCTTGGCGACCTGGCGTGTCGCGAGGTCGTAAGAATAGAGGTTCAGGGTGTGCTCGCGGTCGGACGTGAAATAGATCTTGTTGCCGATCCACATCGGCTGGTTGTCGGTCGCCGGATCGTGCAGGATGCGCTCGGCGGTGTCGGCCGCGAGGTCGTAGATCCAGATGTCCTGGGCACGCCCGCCGCGGTGACGCTTCCAGCCGCGGAACTCGGACTGCAGGGGCGTGTAGACGAACTTGGCGCCGTCCGGCGAGAAGCTGCCGTTGCCGCTCTCCGGGATGCGCATCGGCCGCTCCATCCCGCCGGCCGCGGCCACCAGGTAGGGACGCCCGTTGCGCTCGCTCCACGCCACCCGGTTGGCGCGGAAGACCACGTCCTTGCCGTCCGGGGTCCAGCCGAGCACCTGGTTGTCGTAGCCGCCGCGCGGCGGCAGGTCGCCGATGTCGTTGTGATAGGTCAGCTGCCTTGGCGCGCCGCCTTCGACGCTGATCACGAAGACCTGGCGGTTGCCGCCGTACTCGCCGGTGAAGGCGATCCAGCGGCCGTCGGGCGAGAACCTGGGGAACAGCTCGAGCCCGGGGTGGGAGGTCAGGCGGCGCGCGACGCCGCCGGCCGCGTCCACCAACCAGATGTCGCCGGCATAGACGAAGGCGATCTTGTCGCCGTGGATGGCGGGATAGCGCAGCAAGCGGGCCTCGCCCCCGGCGGGCCAGCCTCCGGCGGCAGGCTGAAGGGCCGGGGCCGGAGCGGCGGAAGCGCCCGCCGCCGTCGCCGGGAGCTGCAGCAGGGCGGCCAGCGTCGTGAAGGCTGCTGCGGCGGCGATAGCGGATGCGGCGGCGACCGCGGCGCGAAGGCGAGCGGCGGGTGCGGCCACTCTGGCCATCACGGCGGATCTGGCGAAGGCGGCATTGGGCAAGGAGGGGCTCCTTCCGGTCGATGTTCGCTTGGTGTCCCGCTCGGTTGATTCGCTAGCTACGCACGGCCGGCGCCGCGGGTTGCGCGGCGCCCTCGCGCGAGCGCGGCGCCGGGGGCTCGGTCTCGGCGGCGATCCACAGGGTGCGGTCTGGCTGGGCGAGGCGGATGCCCTCGCGCTCGAGGGCGCGCATCAGCGCCAGCAGGATGGCTTCCTGGGTGTCCATGTAGAGGTTGTAGTCGGGGTTGGCCAGGTAATAGACCGCCTCGAGATCCAGCGACCCCTGGCCGAACCCCTTGAGGTGCGCGCGGTCGAAGCGCACGCCGGGCTGGGCTTCGATGATGGCGCGCAGCAGCGGCGGGATCTTCTCCACCTGGTCGGCCCTGGTCTGGTAGTCGATCCCGAACGCCAGCACCACGCGGCGGTCGGTCATGCGCTTGAGGTTGCGGATGCGGCTCTTGAGCAGGTCGCTGTTGGCGAAGATGAGCTGCTCGCCCGAGAGGCTGCGCAGGCGCGTGGTCTTGAGACCCACGTCCTCGACCGTGCCCACGAAGTTGTCGACCTGGATGGTGTCGCCGAGCACGAAGGGCTTGTCGGCGGCGATCGACAGCGAGGCCAGGACGTCGCCGAGGATGTTCTGGAGCGCCAGCGCCATGGCGATGCCGCCGACGCCCAGGCCGGCCACCAGGGCGGTGACGTTGACCCCCAGGTTGTCCAGCGCCAGCAGCACGATGAACACCCAGAGCACCAGCCGCAGAATGAAGTTGAGCGAGCCGACGAGCGTCGCCGAGGCGGCGTCCTGCTCGAGCCGCCGCCGGCGCACGCGGCCCA
The DNA here is from genome assembly GCA_035603475.1 of Thermoanaerobaculia bacterium. Classification (GTDB taxonomy): domain Bacteria; phylum Acidobacteriota; class Thermoanaerobaculia; order Multivoradales; family UBA5704; genus JASLEW01. The sequence goes on along the minus strand of DATNKH010000107.1, from coordinate 4,479 downwards.
TCCAGATCTCGATCCCCACGGTCGCCCAGAGCGCCACCTGCATCAGCACGGCGAGGATGGCGAACGTCCGCAGCGTGGCGTAGACGTGGCGCGAAGGGGCGAGGGCCAGGATGCCGAGGAAGACCGCCGGCGGCAACAGCAGCAGCCAGTAGGTCCGCCGCATCAGCTCCGGCGCCAGCTCCTGGGCGGCCGAGGCGGCGCCGGCGGCGCTGCCGGCGGTAGCCGCGCCGGCCGGCCTCGCGAACCGCCGCCCCAGCACCCGCTTGAGCAGCAGCGCGGTCAACAGCACCAGCGCGACGATGCCGAGAGCTTCCAGCCAATCCCCCGCGGAGTTGCCCAGCAGCGGGGTGGAGAGCGCGCGCTCCCAGGCGGCCATGTCGAAGGCGATCAGGGCGACGAGAGCGATGGGAGCGATCGGAGAGAGGAGAGCCATGGGCTCGGGGGTTGCGGGCGGTGCGGCAAGAATGCTATCACTGCGGCGTTTGTCCTAGCCGGCGGGGCCGGGGTCCGAACCCCGAATCGAGCCCCTGAACCCGTCTCACCCGAAAAGGGACCCATGGCCGACATCATCAGCTTCTTCGAGCAGGTCAACCGCAACTTCGACAAGGCGGCCGCGCTCACCTCGCACCATCCCGACCTGCTGACGCTGATCAAGAACTGCAACAGCGTCTACCACTTCACCTTCCCGCTGCTGCGCGCCGACGGCTCGATCGAGGTGATCCACGCCTGGCGGGCGGAGCATAGCCATCACAAGTTGCCGACCAAGGGCGGCATCCGCTACAGCCTGTCGGTGAACGAGGACGAGGTGGTGGCCCTCGCCGCCCTGATGACCTACAAGTGCGCCGTCGTGGACGTGCCGTTCGGCGGCGCCAAGGGCGGCATCGCCATCGACAGCAAGAAGTACACGCCGCAGGAGCTCGAGCGGATCACCCGCCGCTACACCTTCGAGCTGGTCAAGAAGAACTTCATCGGCCCCGGCACCGACGTGCCGGCGCCGGACTTCGGCACCGGCCCGCGCGAGATGGCCTGGATCGTCGACACCTACGTCGCGCTCTCGGCCGACAAGCTCGAGGGCACCGCCTGCGTGACCGGCAAGCCGCTAGCCCAGGGCGGCATCCGGGGGCGCTCCGAGGCGACCGGCCGCGGCGTCGCCATCGCCACCCGCGAGGCGGTCGAGGTCGAAGAGGACATGAAGCCGCTCGGACTCTCGCGCGGGCTCGCCGGCAAGCGCGTGGTGGTGCAGGGGCTGGGCAACGTCGGCTACCACGCGGCGCGCTTCCTCGAGCAGGCCGGCGCCGTGCTCGTCGGCTTCGTCGAGTACGAGGGCGCCATCCACAACCCGAAAGGCCTCGAGCTGGCGACCGTCTGGGCGCACCGGCAGGAGACTGGCTCGATGCTCGGCGTCGCGGGCGCCACCACCCTGCCGAGCCGCGAGGCGGGCCTGGAGCTCGACTGCGACATCCTGGTGCCGGCGGCGCTCGAGAACCAGATCACCGGCGAGAACGCGGACCGCATCAAGGCCAAGATCGTCGTCGAGGCGGCCAACGGACCGATCACCAGCGAGGCGAGCGAGCGGCTGGGCGAGCGCGGGGTGCTGGTGCTGCCCGACCACTTCGTCAACGCCGGCGGGGTGCTGGTGTCGTATTTCGAGTGGCTCAAGAACCTGTCGCACGTCCGCTTCGGACGCCTGGAGAAGCGCTTCGAGGAGGGGGCGTTCCGCCGCATCCTGGGCGCCATCGAGGGGGCGACCGACAAGCGCTTCGGCGCGGCCGAGGTGGCCGCCATCACCCACGGCGCCGACGAGGCCGACCTCGTCAACTCCGGCCTCGAGGACACCTTCGTCACCGCCTACGCCCGCCTGCGAGAGATCCGCAACCGCCACCGCGACAAGGCCGACCTCCGCACCGCCGCCTTCATCGACGCCATCGACAAGATCGCCCTCTGCTACGGCGACCTCGGGATCTTCCCGTAGGCTCGCGGCCGGCTTCTCTAGAGTTCCCCATCGGCCTGGGCCGACCCCGAGCGATGAAGGTGAGCGTGGCGCCCCCTTCCCCCCCGGAGGGGAGGGAAGGGGGTTGGGGGATGCGGGGGGCGATCCGATAGACGCTGGTAAGTTGCGCGACACGTCTGAGCCCCGAAGACGCTACCGAGCGAACCGGGCAGGTGGGTCCTCTTCCTAGTAGCTCGCGGTCAGGCGACTTCATGCTCGTAGAATTGCAGGCAGACACCGGACGGCACGATCATGTGGAATTCACGTCGACCCCAAGACTTCACCTCGAGCGGTCCGACCTTCGGGGGAACCTCGCGATATTCCTGATACAGCCCCTCCAGGTCGGAAACCCCGATGCTGAAGCTGGCGTTGTCAGCCCAGACCTGGTTGTCGTTGGCCACGAGGTTGAACGCGACGCCGTCGCGGCGGATACCCGCCATTCCGTCGCTCTGCCACACCACCGTGAACCCCAGATGCTCGGTGTAGAAGGCGAGAGCGGCCGCCAGGCTGCTGCCGGATGGGATCAACGGGACGACCGCTAGAAATGTCGGCTTCATGCCGAGGTGACTTCCGACAGCCGGACGGGGACGCGGCGGGCGCCCCAGTGGCCGGGGGGGCCGGCGAAGCGGCCGGGGAGGGGGGTACGGCAGCGGTCGCAGGCCATGCCCTCCGGGGTTTCCGGGGTCGGGACGAGGTGCCAGCCGGTCAGGACGTACCAGTCGCGGCCAATGAGGCGGTTGCCGCAGTGATGGCACCAGGTGCTGCCGCCGTCCTCGTCGTGGACGTTGCCGGTGTAGGCGTAGCGGAGGCCGTTGGCGAGCGCGATGCGGCGAGCGCGGGTGAGGGTGGACCCGGGGGTCGGCGGCAGGTCGAGCATCTTGTAATCGGGATGGAAAGCGGTGAAGTGAAGCGGCACGTCGGGGCCGAGCTCGGCGGCGACCCAGCGGGTGAGCTCGTCGAGCTCGGCGTCGGAGTCGTTCTCTCCCGGGATCAGTAAGGTGGTGATCTCGAACCAGACGTCCGTCTCGTGGCGCAGGTAACGCAGGGTGTCGAGCACGGCGCCCAGCTCGCCGCCGCAGATCTTGCGGTAGAAGCGCTCGGTGAAGCCCTTGAGGTCGACGTTGGCGGCGTCCATGTGGCGATAGAACTCGACCCGCGGCTCGGGGCAGATGTAGCCCGCGGTCACCGCAACCGCCTTGATGCCCGCCTCGCGGCAGGCGTCGGCGACGTCGACCGCATACTCCATGAAGATCACCGGGTCGTTGTAGGTGAAGGCGATGCTGGCGCAGCCCAGGCGCGCGGCGGCGTGCGCGATCTGCCCGGGCGAGGCGCCGTCGGAGAGGGTGTCGATCTCGCGCGACTTGCTGATGTCCCAGTTCTGGCAGAACTTGCAGGCCAGGTTGCAGCCGGCGGTGCCGAAGGAGAGCACCGGAGTGCCGGGCAGGAAATGGTTCAGCGGCTTCTTCTCGATCGGATCGATGCAGTAGCCGCTCGATCGCCCGTAGGTCTTGAGCACGATCTCGCCGCCCTCGCGGGCGCGCACGAAGCAGAGGCCGCGCTGCCCCTCGAGCAGCTTGCAGGCCCGCGGGCAAAGATCGCACTGGACGCGCCCCTGCTCGAGCCCGTCGTCGAGCCGGTGCCAGTACTTCGTCGGCACCGTGTCTCCCCGCGGTGTTGAGAGTGCTACGTCCATACACTGTCAAATACAGGTCCAGAAGGCGGTTTTATTCCGCGGGCAGGTCGCCAGGCCCCAGGGGAATCTTGCTTGGCACCTTCCCTCCCTCAGCTCGTATGGGCGAGGGGTCATAGTCCTTGCCGTCGCCCCGTAGACTTGGACCCCTCGCCCATACGAGCTGAGGGAGGGAAGGTGCCAGGCAAGACCCCCCTACGGCCTGGCGGGAGCGGTGGCCAGGGCGTGCAGCTCCGAGAGCGAACGCACGACGCCGCCGCGCACCACCCAGCGCAGGCGGCGGAGGTTCGCGACGTCGGCCTGCGGATCGGCGGCGACCACCAGCAGGTCGGCCAGCTTGCCCTTCTCGATCGTGCCCAGCTCCTTGAGGCGTCCCATCGCGGCGGCGCCGCCCCGGGTGGCGGCGACCAGCACCTCGCTCGGCGTCAGTCCGGCCCGTTGCATGGCCTCCATCTCGGCGTAGACCGAGACGCCGTGCAGGGTGAGCGGGTTGCCGGCGTCGGTGCCCATGGCGACGGGGATCCCGGCGCGCGCGACGGTGACCAGGTTGGCGGCGGCGACGCGCTCGCGCTCGGCGGTGCGCTGGGCGGAGGTGGCGAGCTGCTCGGCGGTGCGGGTGCTCTCGAGCCCGGCGGTCTCGGCGATGCGCGCCCGGGTCTCGGGGTCGACGCAGCCGTTGGGGTCGTCCACCGCCGGCGGCTGCCGGCTGGCGGCGCTCTCGAACATGCGCTGGTAGCCGCGCATGACGGTGAGGGTCGGGCAGTAGAAGGTGCCCTGGCGCTTCGCCAGGTCGAGGAAC
>DATNKH010000106.1:0-7567 GCA_035603475.1 Thermoanaerobaculia bacterium | reverse complement strand
GCGGGATGGTCACGAACTGGGCCGCGGGGAGGCGGCGCGCCGCCCGCCGGCCGGCTTCGACGCGGATCAGGTGGTCCTCGGCGCCCCAGACGACCAGCGCGGGAAGGGCGAGCGTCTCGAGCTCGAGGTCTCCCGCGGCCGGGCGGAGCCTGGCGGTCAGCCCGTAATAGGCGTCGTCCTCGCCGTGGACCTGCAAGCGCTCGAGGTAGGCGCGGACCAGCCCGGGGGTCACCAGCGCGGGATCGTACACGCTGGCAAGCAGCGAGCCGCGGATGTGCCGCGGGGTGAGCGCGAGCCGCACGAAGAGGGAGTCGAGCGGGCGGAGCGAGGCGACGCGGCTGCGCCGGTCGTCGCTGTAGGTTGGCGCCGCGCTGTCGATCAGCACCATGGAGCGCACCAGGTCGGGGTGCCGCGCAGCCAGGAACAGCGTCAGGCTGCCGCCGTAGGAGTGGCCGACGAACTGGGCCCGCGTGACGCCCAGCGCTCCGAGCACGCCGAGCACCAGGCGCTCCTGCCCTTCGCGGGTGTAGCTCTGCGGGTCCCGCGGGCGCTCCGTCCAGCCGAAGCCGTTGAGGTCGGGCGCCACCACCCGGAACGACCTCGCCAGCTCCGGCATCACCTGGCGCCAGGAGTAGCTAGATTCGCCGAAGCCGTGGAGGAGCACGACCACCTGGCCGGCGCCCTGCTGCTCGACATAGACCTGCCGCCCGTCCACCTCCACGAACCGCTCGGCCGGCTGCTCGCGGCGCACCTCGGCGAACGGGCGCAGGGAGACACAGCCGGCCAGCAGCAGGATCGGAATCAGTGCCGGCACCGCCGGTACCAGGCGGCAGTGCAGCCTGGGCAGCAACGCAAGCGTCTGCCGCCTCGAGGGTCGGGGATCGGGCACGCGTGCATCTTACCGCCGGCCGCAGCGGCGCCGCCGGTTCCAGGGCAGCCCGGTCTTGGAACCGGTTTTCGACTGCAAATGTCACCGCCGGCCCCTATCGTCGGCTTCACCCGCTGCCCGCGGCGGGTCGCTTGCCGCTCGCCGCGGCGGCCGCGGGGCGGTATCCGATGTCGATCGTCCTCGAGCAACTCACCAAGCGCTACGCCGGGCATCCGGTGGTCAACGGCGTCTCGCTGCAGGCCGGCGAAGGGGAGCTCTACGTCCTGCTGGGCCCCTCGGGCAGCGGCAAGAGCACCTTGCTGCGCATGATCGCCGGCCTCGCCGACGTGGACGCCGGGCGGGTGCTGCTCCACGGGCGCGACGTATCTGATCTGCCGCCCGCCCGACGCGGCGTCGGGTTCGTGTTCCAGAGCTATGCGCTGTTCCGCGGCATGACGGCGGCCGAGAACGTCGAGTTCGCGCTGCGCATCCGCGGCGTCAAGGCGGCCGAGCGCCGCCGCCGCCGTGACGAGCTGCTGGAGATGGTCGGTCTGACCGGCCTCGGCGGACGGGCTCCGCGCCAGCTGTCCGGCGGCCAGCAGCAGCGCGTCGCTCTCGCCCGCGCCCTCGCGCACCAGCCGGAGGTGCTGCTGCTCGACGAGCCTTTCGGAGCGCTCGACGCCCGCGTGCGCCTCGAGCTGCGGCGCACCGTTCGCGCCATCCAGCGCGAGCTGCGGATCACCACCCTGTTCGTCACCCACGACCAGGAGGAGGCGTTCGAGCTCGCGGACCGGGTGGCGGTGATGAACTTCGGCAGGCTGCTCGAGGAGGGACCGCCGGACGAGCTCTACCTGCGGCCGGCGACCGAGTTCGTGGCGACCTTCCTCGGCAGCGCCAACCTGATGGTCGGCGAGTGCGTGGCCGACGGCGTGCGCCTCGGGCCGGTGCGCTTCCCGCTCACCACCAGCGGCGGCGAGACGGCAGCTGCGCCGCGCCGCGTGCAGGTGCTCTTCCGTCCCGAGGACGTGGCGCTGTGCGACTCCGCGGAGGCCCTGGCCCGCCTCTCCTGCCAGCCGCTGGGCCGGGCGGTGGTCGAGCAGCGCGCCTTCGTCGGCTCCTACGAGCGGCTGCGCTTGCGCCTGCCGCCGCTGCCCGGCGTGCGCCCGATCGCGCCGCCGGTGCCGTTCGGCAGCGACGAGATCGTGATCGAGGCGACCCGCCCCCAGACCGAAGCGCGCGCCTACAAGCTGCAGACCGGCGACGTCGCCTGGGTGGGCGTGCGCCGCGTCCACGCCCTGGCGCATCCCGGCTTGCGCCTGCTGCTGCTCGCCGACGGCACGCCGGCCTCCCAGGCCGCGGTCGCGCTCGGCGGGCAGCTGGCGCGGCTGGCGCACGCGCGGGTCACCGTCCTGGGCCGCCTCGCGGCGGGGAGCGGCCATGGCGCCTTGCCGGAGAAGCTCGAAGCGATGCTGCAGCAGGTCCGGGAAACTCTCGGCAGCGGCCTGGCCGCGCTCGAGACGCGCACCGTCGCCGAACCGCTGGCGGACGCGGTGGCCGACGAGGACGCCCGCCAGCCCGCCGACCTGGTGGTGGTGGGGCAGCCGGCGCGCGACGGGGTCGAGCTGGCGGAGCGCCTGCTGGGCGGCGGCGCTCACCACCTGCTGCTGACTCGTGCCGGCCCCGCCCAGGCCATCGAGCGGGTGCTGATCTGCGTCGCCATCGGCGAGCCTGGCAAGGCCGACGTCTCCTTCGCCGGCCGCCTGGCGCGCCACCTGGGTGCCGAGGTGACGATCCTGACGGTGCTGCCGGAGGCCGAGCGTGGCGGCCCGACCGCGGGCGCCCAGCGTTTCCTGGCGAGCTGCGCCCGCACCCTGGCGCGGCTGGGGGTCGCGGCGAGCACTCGCACCCGCTTCGGAGCGCCGCGCGAACAGATCGTGCTCGAGCGAGCGGAAGGGCGCCACGACCTGCTGGTGCTCGGCGCGCCGCTGCCCCGCGGCGGCAGGCAACGCATCGACCTCGGCGGGCTCATGGCCAGGCTGGTGCGCGAGTCCGAGGTGCCAGTGCTGATCGTGCGCTCGCCGGAGGCCGCCGCATGACCAGCCGCGCCACCGTTTTCGCCGCGATCCTGTGGCTTGCCTGCGGCCCCGGCGGCCCCGGCGGCCGCGCCGCCGCCGCCGCGCCGAAGGAGATCAAGCTGCTCAACGTCTCCTACGATCCGACGCGCGAGCTCTACCACGACTTCAACGCCGCGTTCGCCCGTTCCTGGAAGGCGAGGACCGGCCAGGAGGTGACTGTCCAGCAATCGCACGGCGGCTCCGGCAAGCAGGCGCGCGCGGTCATCGACGGCCTCGAGGCCGACGTCGTCACCCTCGCCCTGGCCTACGACGTCGATGCCGTCGCCGCCGCCGGCCTGCTGCCCGCCAACTGGCAGAGCCGCCTGCCAGGCAACAGCTCCCCCTACACCTCGACCGTCGTCTTCCTGGTGCGCAAGGGCAACCCGAAGCGCATCCATGACTGGCCGGACCTGGTGAGGCCGGGGGTGCAGGTCGTCACCCCCAACCCCAAGACCTCGGGCGGCGCGCGCTGGAACTATCTCGCCGCGTGGGGCTTCGCGCTCCGGAACTACGGCCAGGAGGCAAGGGCGCGCGACTTCGTCACCCGCCTCTACCGCCAGGTGCCGGTCCTCGACACCGGTGCGCGCGGCGCCACCGTCACCTTCGTCGAGCGCGGCATCGGCGACGTGCTGCTCGCCTGGGAGAGCGAGGCGATGCTGGCGGCCAACCTGCTCGGCAAGGGCAAGCTCGAGATCGTCACGCCGGGCGTCAGCGTGCTGGCGGAGCCGCCGGTGGCGGTGGTGGACAAGGTGGCGGCCAAGCACGGTACCGCGGCGGCGGCCAGGGCCTACCTCGAGTACCTCTACTCGCCCGAGGGCCAGGAGATCGCGGCCCGCAACTACTACCGGCCGCGCAGCCAGGCGGTGGCGGCGCGGCACGCGGCGGAATTCCCGCACCTGCAGCTGTTCACCGTCGACCAGGTCTTCGGCGGCTGGACGAAGGCGCAGAAGACCCACTTCGCCGACGGCGGCGTCTTCGATCAGATCTACCGGATCGCGCGATGACGGCGGCGGCGGGGCGTCCGCGGCGCGGCGTGCTTCCGGGCTTCGGCCTGGCGATGGGCTTCACGCTGACCTATCTCAGCGTCATCGTGCTGATCCCCATCTCGACCCTGGTGTGGAAGAGCGCCAGCCTCACCTGGGCGCAGTTCTGGAGCACGGCGACCGGGCCGCGCGAGCTCGCCGCCTACCGGCTGAGCTTCGGCGCGGCGCTGGCGGCGGCGGCGGTCAACCTCCTCTTCGGGCTGCTGCTGGCCTGGGTGCTCGAGCGCTATGCCTTTCCCGGCAAGCGGCTGGTCGACGTGATGGTGGACCTGCCGTTCGCGCTGCCCACTGCGGTGGCGGGCATCTCCCTCGCCTCGGTCTACGCCAAGGACGGTTGGCTGGGCCGCTGGCTGGAGCCCGCCGGCATCCACGTGGCGTTCACGCCGCTCGGCGTGATGGTGGCGCTCACCTTCGTCGGCCTGCCGTTCGTCGTGCGCACCGTGCAGCCGGTCCTGCACGACCTGTCGCCCGAGATCGAGGAGGCGGCGGCGACGCTCGGCGCCCGCCGCGGCCAGACCTTCTTGCGGGTCCTGCTGCCGGAGCTGCTGCCGGCGGCGCTGACCGGCTTCGTGCTGGCGCTTGCGCGCGCCCTGGGCGAGTACGGCTCGGTCATCTTCATCGCCGGCAACATGCCGATGCGTTCCGAGATCACGCCGCTGCTGATCATGATCAAGCTCGAGGAGTACGACTACCCGGGAGCCACCGCCATCGCGCTGGTGTTCCTGGCCGCCTCGTTCTCGCTGCTGCTGCTGATCAACGTGCTGTCGTGGCGGCGCGCCGCCGCCGGGGCGCTGCCGGCATGAGTAACCTGCCGGCGGGCGCGCGCTCGCGCCACCTTGGCGAGTCGCCGGCGGTGCGCTGGCTGCTGATCGGCGTCGCCCTGGTCTTCCTCGTGCTGGTGCTGTTCGTGCCGCTGCTGGCGGTCTTCGCCAAGGCGCTGGCGCCGGGGGCGGCGGCGTTCGCGGCGGCGGTGCGCGATCCCGACACGCTGGCGGCGATCCGCCTGACCCTCCTCACCGCCGGCATCGCGGTGCCGGTCAACGTGCTGTTCGGCCTGGCCGCGGCGTGGGCCGTGACCCATTTCCGCTTTGCCGGCAAGAACCTGTTGATCACTCTCATCGACCTGCCGTTCAGCGTCTCGCCGGTCGTCGCCGGCGTCATCTTCGTGCTGCTGTGCGGCGCGCGCGGCGTGCTCGGGCCGTTCCTCGCCGCGCACGACGTCAAGATCATCTTCGCGCTGCCGGGCCTGGTGCTGGCGACGATGTTCGTCACCTCGCCGCTGGTGGCGCGCGAGCTGATCCCGCTGATGCAGGCGCAGGGAGACGAGGAGGAGCAGGCGGCGCTCACCCTCGGGGCCTCGGGCTGGCGGACCTTCTGGCACGTCAGCCTGCCGAAGATGCGCTGGGGGCTGCTGTACGGCGTGGTGCTCTGCAACGCGCGCGCCATGGGCGAGTTCGGCGCCGTCTCCGTGGTCTCGGGACACATCCGCGGCGCCACCACCACGATGCCGCTGCAGGTCGAGATCCTCTACAACGACTACCAGTTCGCCGCCGCCTTCGCGGTCGCCTCGCTGCTGGCGCTGCTGGCGCTCGGGACCCTGGTCGTCAAGAACCGCATCGAGAAGCGGGCGCTCTAGGCGCCGCCTGTCGTGCCCGCGAGAGACAGGCAGCGTCTTCGCGATGAAGGTTGACGCTACACTGACATTGCCATGCGCCGCCTGAGCCTCTCCTCGTTGCTGATGGCGCTCAACGCCGGGCTGGTGCTGGTGGCGGTGGTGGGGACGGCGGCCGGCGCGGTGCGGGTGCTGCGGCAGCTCGCCGACCGCCAGGCGCTGGCGCGCGCCGACCTCGCGGCGCAGAGCGCGGCGCTGGCGATCGAGCGCGCCGGCGACCGGGTGCTGGCCTCGGCGCGGCTGCTCGCCGACCGCCCGGCGGTGGGACGCATCCTGTCGGCAGGGGACCGCGCCGGCCTGGCGGCCTGGCTCGAGCGCTTCCGCCGCACCAGCGATCTGAGCGGCTGCGCGCTGTTCGCCGCGGACACCGGCGGCGGCGCCGCGGGTGGACGTCTGCTGGCGAGCGCCGGCCCGCCGCTGGCCTGGGCGGCCTTGCGGCAGCGGGATGGCGGCCGCTCGCTGTTCGCCGACGATCAGGGCCACCTGGTCCTGGGCGGCGCGGCGCCGCTCACCGGGGCGCCGGGGGTCGAGGCGGTGACCGCTCGCGTCCTGGACGAGGACTACGCGCGTCGTCTCGGCCGGCAGGTGGGGCTGCCGGTGACCGTGCTGGACAGCCGCGAGGCGGCGAAGGCCTCGGCGCCGGCAGCGCGGCAGCGCGAGCAGGCCCTGGCGGCCGGCCCGGGGCGCGGCGGCGGCACCGCGCCCGCCGGTGTTGCCGTGTCCGCCGGCGTCTCGACGCCTGCCGCGCCCCCCGCGCCGGCCACGCCGGCCACCCATGGCATGGGTAGCCCGCCCGCGGCGGCGCGCCTGGCCGCCATCGATCGCTACGTTGCCGACCGGCCGCTCTTCGGGCCGGCGGGCGAGGTCGTGGGAGTGGTCGAGGCGGAGCTGCCCGCGGCGGCGGTGGACGGCCCGCTGGGCACGCTGGTCGCGCGGCTGATGGCGCTGGCGCTGGTCGTGGCGGCGCTCGCCACCGCGGCGTCGGCGGTGGCCGGCAGGTGGCTGGGACGCCCGGTGCGCGAGCTGACCGCCTCGGCGGCGCGGCTGGGGCGCGGCGATCTCACCACTCCGATCGCCAAGGCGCCCGGCCGCGAGCTCGGGGCGCTCGCCGCCACCCTGGAGGACACCCGGCGCCAGCTGCTGCGGCTCACCGCGGAGCTGCGGCGGCGCCAGGCCGAAGGCGAGGCGGTGCTCACCGGCATCGCCGAAGGGGTGTTCAGCGTCGACCGCGACCGGCGCATCCGTTACCTCAATCCGCAGGCGGCGGCACTGCTCGGCCTGCGCCCGGAGGAGGCGCTGGGACGCTTCTGCGGCGACGTGCTGAACCCGCGCGACGCGGCCGGCGGGCGGCCGTGCGAGGACGGCTGCCCGATCGTCCATGCCCGCTTCCGCGGCACCGCCCGCGCCACCGAGCACCTGCAGCTGGGCGGCGGGCGGCGGCGATCGGTGGTGATCACCAGCGCCGCGCCGGTGGAGGAGAGGCAGTTCCTGGTGATGCGCGACGAGACCGACGTCGAGCTCGCCCGCCGCCAGCGCGACACGGTGCTCGCCAACATCTCCCACGAGTTCAAGACGCCGCTGGCGGCGCAGCGCGCCTCGCTCGAACTGCTGCGCGAGAAGCTGCTCGAGCGCGGCGGCCACGATGAGGGCGATGAGGGCGATGAGAGCGACGGGGCGCAGGACTTGGTGCTGTCGCTCGAACGCGGCGGGCTGCGCCTGACGCAGCTGATCGACAACCTGCTCGAGAGCGTGCGCATCGAGTCGGGTCGGGACAGCCTGCGGCGGCGGCCGGTGGCGCTCGACGAGGTCGTCGAGGAGGCGGTCGAGCTGACGGCGCCGCTCGTCGCTCAGCGCCGGCAGCGGGTGGAGG
>DATNKH010000105.1:0-6105 GCA_035603475.1 Thermoanaerobaculia bacterium | reverse complement strand
GCGGGGGGTGCGCCGCCGTATCGCTGGACCATCGTCGCAGGCGACCTGCCCCCCGGTGTCGGTCTCGACGGCACCTCGGGAGCTCTCGCCGGCACGCCGGTGACTGCGGGGCTCTATCCCTTCACCTTGCAGGTGGCGGATGCCCAGGGGAGCACCGCGCGCCGGGACCTCTCGCTCCTGGTGCTGCCGGCTGCCGGAGGCCACTGAGCCGCGGCGGAGAGGCGACCCTCGGCCCGGACCGCGGCGACAGGAGACCATCCAATGACCCATCCAACGACCCCTGCAGCGAACTCCAGCGGTCGCGGCGGCGGCCGCGGTGGTGGTGCGGGATACGACTTCCAGGACGTCTACGTCGCCCGGCAGCTGGCCAAGCTGCTGGTCGGGGGAGAGCGCGACCCCGCAACCGAAGTCTTCTGGGAGAAGAAGGCCATCGATCCCGGAGATGGGACGGCGCGTCCCGTCACGGTCGACGATCTGGTCGTGACGTACCGGAGCGGGAGGTGGCGCTACGCCCAGCTGAAGAAGACCGGTACCTGGACCGTGCGAGCGCTGATCAGCGAGGGGGTCGCGGCTCAGCTGTGGACGCAGTGGCAGCATGCGGCCGAGGCACAGCGCGCGCAAATCAGGCTGCGGTTGGCGACCGGCGGCACGATCACGCCAGCTCTGGGTCAGCTGGCTGAGGCGGCGAGAACCGCCAGGACCCCGGCCGAGCTGACCGGCAGCGGCACTCCCGTCGGTGCAAGGGAGGGAGCCGAGGAGCTCGCGGCGGCTCTCTCCCTCTCGGTCCAGGATGCGAGACTGCTTGCGTTTCTCAAGACGTTCGAGGCCGAGGCGGTGCCGAGCGCTGACGAGGTGCACACCTGGACCGTCCAGGTGCTGGAGCCGCGGTTCGACACCCGGGCGCCCGAGCTCGCGGAGCGCCTGCAACGGATCGTGGCACGCGGCAAGCACGCCGGTGACGAAGCTCGAGCCCAGCACACCCGCGCCACCCTGATCGAGCAGCTCGAGCAAGAGGGGTTCAGCTGCGAGGAGCTGCGCCGGAGGCGCTCGGTGCCGCTCCGGGTTGCGGGCCTGGCGGCCGCAGGCTTGACCCTGGCGATCATCGCGACGCCGTTCGCGTGGCCGGCCGGCTGGCACCGTCTGGCCGACACCCAGGCCGCAATCCTGCCGCTCGCCACCTGGTTGGGATCGCCGCTGCAGCCGCTCCAGCAGGATCTCGCCGACCGCCGCCGCGACCGAGCCCGGCAGCTGACGGAAGAGCTGGCCAACCGCCTCGAGCAGACCACCGCCATCCGGACCCTCCGGCCTGATCTCGCCGAAGGAATCGCGAGCTCCCTGGCGTGGGGTGGGAGGCCTTGCGTGGGAACGGAGACCCTCGAGCAGATCCGGCGGCTGACCGGGGTCGAGTACGTGCTCACCGGCTCGTTCGACCCCCAGGACAAGCCGGAGGCTCTGACCACCTGCCTGCAGAGGACGATCGACGGCCATCAGTTCCACGATGCCTGGCGGCTCGGCAGCACCTCGATGGAGACGGTAGGCCGCGATCTCGGCAGGCATCTTCGCTTCTCCCCGGCATCGCTGCGCGCGTGGTGGTCCGGCCGCGCCGATCGCTACACGCGAAACCCTGACGCGCTGTCGCTGTACGTCCACGGCCTGTCGGCATTCCAGCGTTTCGACCTGCCGCAGGCGATGAGTGACCTCTTCGGGGCAACACAGAAGGATCCCTACTTCTATTTGGCACATTATGCGTACTCTCAGGTGCTGCAGGAGCGAGGGAGAGACGGGACGGCGCTGGACGAGGCGACCAAGGCGCTGCATAACTTCGAGGACAGGCATGGCCGGGATGAGAGAGAGCACGAGCTGCTTCGCGCCCAGGGCTTCGCGGCCAGGGGGGAGTGGCAGCAGGCGGTAGACCTCTACCGCGGGCTCTGGCGCCATGATCCAGCCGATTCCCAAGCGGCACTCCTGGCCGTAGAGGCACAGAACATGGCCGGGATGAGCGACGATGTCCTGCAACTCGTGGACCAGATCCGCAAGCTCGAGAAGCAGCGGGGGGTCGAGCTGCCTCCCGAGATTGCCATCCGGCTCGCGATCGAGGAGGCGGTGGCCGCCGGCCGCGCCGAGCAGGCGGGCCGCGAGAAATTGGCGGCCATGGCGGCGCTGAAAGCTTGTCCTCCCGGCCAGCCTCACTTGGAGGCGCGAGCGCGGTTCCTGGTATGCGACGCGTTGGTGCAAGAGAACGAGGCACACCCCGACGCGAGCGGGGCTCCCTGGCCGGAAAAGTGCGCCGCTGCCAAGAGGAGCTTCTGGGATGCGGGCGATTTGATCAACTACGGGAAGCTGCTGCAGCTCGAAGCGAGAAGCCTGCGGGTGAGCAAACCCCACTGCGCCCTGACCAAGGACCGGCTAACGGTCGACGTCTTCCGCGCAGCACAGTTCGAGCGCGGGCTGATCGATCAGCTAACCAACTTCGCGAACACCCTGACGGAGCCGCCCTTCCGGGCAGTGCAGTACATCGAGGCAGGTGAGCGATGCAGCGAGGCCTTGGGGAAGGCTTGCGAGGACGGAAGCCTGTATCTGGCCGGGGTGCTGAGCGACTGCGCCTATATCTACACGATGACCGGCAACCTCCCGCTCGCCGAGGTCATGTACACGGATGCCGGCCGAATCGCTGCCGGCCAGATTGTCGGGCTGCCGAAAGACGACCATATGCTGGCGGTTGCCGAGGGCAACCTGGCCTTCGTCGAGCATGCCCTCGGTCGGCAACCGGCCGCCGCCGGGCTGTACCAAGATTCGCTGACGATCAGCGGACGGCTAAAGGAGAGCGAAACCACGCTCGCGGAGACCCAGATCCGGTATGCACGGCTCCTGTTCGACCTGGACCACGCGAAGGAGGCCGCAGCGATCTACCAGGACGCGACGCGCCAGATGACCGCGAAGGACCTCGGGTACCTGCTCGCAGACATGCGGCAAGTGCTTCCTGCCGGCCCCAATCCGTCGGGCTGGCAGCGGATCGCCTCGCAGCCGTCACCGCCGCTCCAGCCGCCTCCGTCAAAACCCAAGAGCACCTTGGAGTGCCTGCCCGACCCCGTGGTGCCCACCCGGCCGGACGCCGGTGCTGCGATTCCGGCCGGCACTCGGCCGGCGGTCGTGCAGCCGCTGGGCCGCACCCTGAAATCCTGCAAGAAGCTGCCTCTGCCGCCGGTGCAGATCCCGAAAGGCGGTGACGACTCTTGACGAGCGAATCGCGCGCGGCATGCGGCGCGGCGGGGGCAAGGCGCGGCGGCTGTAAGGGAGGGGTGGGGGCTGCAGCGGAGAGGGAGACCTGGCGAGGTGACGAGGATCGAGGTCCCGGAGCCCCTCGGCGAGAAGCCCGCGGGCTGCGCCTTCGCTCCCGCGGTGCAGCAGGATCTCCGCTCCAGCGCGACGCCCCAGGGATGGTCGTCGGGTTGCCCATCGGCGTCGATGACGGTCGCCGTACCGGTACCGTGGCCGGGGAAGTCGTAGAAGGCGCGGCCGTCGGATCGATCCCAGCCGTTGGGCGATGCGCTCGACGAAGTCCTTGCGAAGAGGTTCGGCTTGCCGGGATGCGCAGTAGATGCCCGAGGAGCCGAGCATTCCGCGTGTACCCGGCGTCGGGCTGGGCCACTGACTTCGCAGCGCCCGTCTTGACCGGCTATGCCCCTGAGGACGCCTTTCGCTGGGATTGATACTCCCAGGTTTCGAGGAGGAACGTCGCTACCGTCGCTCCCGCACCGGCCGCCAGCCGAGCATGCCGCGCCGAGATGCCCGTGTGCCGACTTCTCCCATGACCAGTGCCGTAGTGCTTCCGCAGCTCTGCCATCCCTACCACGCAGGAAGCGAGACCACTCAGCACTCTTCTTACTGCGTCAGCTCCCTTTCTCGCGTCGTCGACATCCGAAGGAGCCAGCTCGAGCAATCCCTGGACAGCCTTGAGAAGTGAGGGTATGTCGTCTCGGTTCTCGGGAGGGAGGTTCGCCTCGCCAAGAATGGTCCTGAGAGTTGCTTCGAGCAGGTCCTTCGTGGAACCGATCGCCAATCCTGGATCGTCAACGATACCTTTACTGATGCGCCTTGTGTGCTCTTCCAGATGCGCCAAGTCGATCGTCGACGTGGCGGTTAGCACGGCGGCCATCTGGGTTTCGAAGTTCGGCGAGAGCGCCAAGCAGTCGTTGACCAGCTCGTAGCCGTCTCGCTTGAGATGGGCAACAAGAGACCTCTTGTGCTCGGCGACCTCAGGATGCATGTCTGCTGGCGCGGGGAATCCAGCAAGTATCGTTTCATAGACCGCCAGTACTCGTCGTACCTGGACCGCATCGTACCAGTTGACGGAGTAGTAGTACTGCGCAACGAGTGCTCGGCGTTCGCCTGGCGGCAATTCAACCTCCGGCGGCACAGCGGCGGGATGTAGATCGTGGTCTTGAAATAGGGCATTGATCTCCCGCAAGGTCCAACTCACTAGATGTTCCTGGAATGCACGGCGGGTGGTCTTCGAGATAAGTTCTCTTGGCATCTGAACGGGTCCACAGGAAGAGCGTATTCTAACATGAGCACCCGAGATCCCCACCTCGTTTAGCCGAGACCCAGAGAGCGTCTTCGACGCCATTCTCGCAGCGTGCGCAGGGTGGTGCGCAGCTCAGTGGAAGATGTCGCCGAGGCGGTAGGTGAGCTGACGGGCGCTGGGCCAACCTACGCTGACGAAGGTGTCGAGAATCTCGAGGAGCGCGGCGCCCCGCGTGCTGGCGCAGCACGTGACGGTACTCCGCGAGATAGCGCTCGACGGCCAGCGCCGCGGACCGCCCGCTGCGATCGCCCCGTCGGCCCACTCCTGCCTCGCCCTTCACCGCGCCGGCCAGACCTACCACCCCTACCCACCACTCACGGCTCCGGGCCTCCAACGCCCTTCCGCATGAGGCAGGAAGAAGGCGCTCTAGCGAGCGCTCGCCGAAGACGGCGAGCGCCTCCCCTCCAAGGAGCGCCCCACATGCCCGATCCCACTTCCGAACCCACCTCCCAGCCTAACCTCCCCACCGCCTACCGCGGCCGCCGCACCCCCCGCGGCGCCATCGTCGAGGCCCAGACCCCCGCCGGCGCCTGGCACCGCCTCGATCCCCGCCTCGATCTCCGCAACCACTCCCCCACCGGCTTCGAGTGGGGCTACGGCGGCTCCGGGCCGGCCCAGCTCGCCCTCGCCCTCGCCGCCAGCCGCCTGCCCGACCACCTGGCCCACACGATCCACCAGTACCTCAAGTGGACCCTGGTCGCCACCCTCGACCGCGAGTGGCACCTCCCGGCCGACCGCCTCGATGCCCTGCTCGCCGACATCGTCTCGGCCCGCATCGCCATCGACCTCGCCCACTCCCCCGGCCACCCCGGCTCCCCGCTCATGCAAGCCTCACTTCACCTGGGTAAGGGGTAACCGGCCGAGCGGCGCTGCGACACGCAGGTGGCCTCCGCCAGCCGTTCCGGCGCCGCAGCTCATGGACTCTGCTCGGCTCCATCCTCGAGCGACTCCGGTCGGCCAGCCATCGAAGGCCAGCCGGTCCACAATCCCGGCCGTAAGGAGATCCTCGTCCGTCAATGTGTAGTGCAGGCTGTTCGCGGCGGCGGCCACGGTCTCCTGGCGCGTGGGTTGTCCGTCTTCCAAGCGCTGGGCAACGGGGATGGGGCGGATGTCCGTGCTGCTGCCTCCTGACCTCGATCATGAGCCAGGCAAACAGCGCGAAGGTGAAGGCCGCCGCCGGCATCGAGTCCTCGTCCTCCTGGCGCAGGGCGTCGCCGAGGCGCGCAAGCCCGGGCAGCCCGCCGCCAGGCGCTCGTGCGCATCCAGGCCGACCCGGAGGCGCCCCTCGGGGTGGCGTTCTATGAGGTCTGAGGTCCTTGCCCTACCGGAGGCCACCCTTCCGCAGGCCACCCTGCCGCAGGCCCCCGAGAACGACCGCCCCGCGCCACCGCCGGACGGGCCTCCCGTCCAGGCGCTCGGCGATGCCGAGCTCCTCGGCGCGCTGTTCAGCCGCGGCCGGCTCGATGAACGCTCCCTCGCGCTCGCCCGCCACCTGCTGACTCAGATGGGCGGCCTCGCCG
>DATNKH010000104.1:0-2466 GCA_035603475.1 Thermoanaerobaculia bacterium | reverse complement strand
GAATGAGCATCCCCAACCCTTCGTCTGGACGGCGACGGTACAGTCGATCCAGGAGCGACTCTCTCGCTGCCGTCAGACGCTTGAGCAGATTCAGCCTGGCTGCACTCAACCGCGCCGCCGGAAACCGCAGAAGATGTTGTCGAGTTAATTCCTGGACACTACACTAGCGGCAGCTCTGGACCGCCGCGCTCTCGTCTCCCGGGAGCTCGGGCTGTCGGTGTGCTGGTGGAGTAGCAGCAGGTCAGCGCCGAGCCGGAGCGACCGGTTGCCGCCTCTCGGTCGCTGTCGCGCCCAGCAAGCTGCTCGCCATGGCGATCACGCGCCGGTCGCGGTCCGGTTCAGAAGTAGTGCGCCGGTAGATCCGGACACCTCCGAGTTGAGGTCCTCGACCTGATGGACCTCTCGGCCGCGACGACGACGAAGCCAAGGCGACGGTACCGAGAGCGCCCAGCCAGGGAACATCACCTCGCGACAAGAAGGTAGCCGGCGCCCTGCCACCGCCGTGCCGGCCGCAAAGGCCGTCGGTCTCGGCGAACTCGCCGATCGCCGCCGGCCGCCGCGAGAAGAGCGAAGAAGCTGCGGTCATGGTACGACCCCCACCAGCGTCCTACCGCCTCGCAGGCGTCGCGGCGGCCGGGCCGCCCGCCGCACTCAAGGCCGCGAATGATCGCGGGAATCCACTGCTGCTCGGTGTGCCGGCAACGCTGTCCGGTCAGGTGGGGAGCAAGCCGGGTTGCTGTGCCACGCTCGCTTCGCTCGCGGTCGTGCGCCCGGCCCGCTGCAAGTCATGCCTTCCGTGAGATAATGTGGAAACACATGTCCCCGTTTCGGGCCACCGCCGCCGCTGTCGGCTTGCTCGGCTTGCTTCTCTGCGGCGCCTGCCGCACTAAGTGCTGCCACGGCTGCGACGGCTACCAGTGCAAGAGAGCCAACTGCGGAATGACCTGCCGGCTGGGGCCGAGGTGCAGCGGATGCTGGACAAAGTGTCCTTGAACTCCAAGCGGATCATCGCGCGTGAGTGGCTGATCTTCGTAACCTGCCTGCTCGTCAGCCTCTGCCTCGCAGGCGCTATCGCGTGGCACGCAAGAGCTGCTGCAGCTGCTGATGCGACTGCCGCGCTTGACGCGGCATTCGCCGAGTCGAAGCAACCAGAGCCTCCGCCGAGCCTACTCAACCGCGCAGGCCAACTCCCCTTCTTCAAGGCGAGCACGGCGCTGCTGTTCCTGCTCTACGGCACAGTTGCCCTAGCTCGCTCAGCATTCTGGGCGATCAAGACGCTGCGCAAACCGGAACTTCCTGGCTCGCCAGGAGAGGCGCGGAACTCGGCGGGCGGTGCGGCGGAGATAGACAAATGAATGCAGATCAGCAGCAGCTCCTGGTCGCACTTCTTGAGGGTTTCGAGGTTCGGCTGCTACAAACGAGGGCAGGTCCCGCAGTTCAGTCTTCCCCGCCGATCCGCTGGGATGATTTGACTGCGCTACTAGAGACGAAGAGATATGTGACCTGGCCCCCGTCCTTGGGCAATGCGGACAGCGTTTGGGTGATCCTGACCGAACTCGGCCGTGTCGAGGCCGAGAAGCTCCGGGCATCCGGTGTCTCCGGCTACTCTTGACGCAAACTCCGCTTCCCGGTTCCAATCGTGCCGAGAGTAGAACCCTAGCCATCGCCGCCACCACCCGCGACGACCTCTCCCTGATCGTCGGCCGCGCCGGCGCCAGCAAGACTACCGCCGCGGCGACCATCGCCGAGGCCTACCGCGACGCCGGCTACGAAGTCGGCGCCGCCCTGGCCGGCAAGGCCGCCGCGGGATCCTTGAAGTCGCCGTTCTCGTCGAAAGTCACAAGGTACAGTACAGCGAAATAAGCGTTCAGTAGACCAGCAATCTTACGCCTATTCTCTGCGGACTCCTTTTTCCATCTCATCAAGGCCCTTTTGTAAGCATCCCTGGCAAGCTGTGACGCGAGGCGGGCCACCTTGCGATCTCTGATCGCTTGCGCAATAAACTCCCAGGATTCGGCATTCTGCAGATCGTGGTCGAGGTATCTACGCTCGTGTACGTGCTTACCTCGGGTGATCGTGATGGCTTCAAATGCGCTGGTCACCGATGCTGTCATCTCATTTACGACGCCTGCCTGCCTTGCAGTAAGTGTCCGTCGGTAACTCTTGCGCAGGCGAACAAAATACGCTTTAAGACGCGACTTTAGGATATATGCCTCGTTGAGATAGTTCTCAGCGTGGTAGCGAAGTTGGCGACTCTGCGAGACGCCGTCCTTTGCATATCTAGACCGCCGAATGTAAGTTTCTATGTCGCCAAGAGCCTCAAATGACTGATGAATCTCCATCCATCCGGAGAGGACTTCAGCTAGGAGCCTGCGCGGCAGAACGCCGGCGCAGTTAGCCGATCCTGGTTAGGTGAGCAGGAGGTCAAGGGATTCTCGGCGGCAGTGCCGGTCCGCTCCCTGAGCC
>DATNKH010000103.1:0-2979 GCA_035603475.1 Thermoanaerobaculia bacterium | reverse complement strand
GTTCAGCGCCGTCGACATGCAATCGATGCTGCGGATCACCGAGCCGCAGGCTTCGCCGCGCGGCGACCTGATCGCCTTCGCGGTCCGCACGTCTGATTTCGCGGCCAACCGCGGCAGGAACGACCTCTGGCTGGTGGCGGCGGACGGCAGCGGCGCGCGAGCGCTGACCAGCGACGGCGCCGGCTACGGCAACCCCCGCTGGTCGCCGGACGGCGGCGCGCTCTACTTCCTCTCGACCCGCTCGGGCTCGAGCCAGATCTGGCGCCTGTCGCCGATGCCCACCGGAACGCCCAAGGGCGCCGCGCCCGCCGCGACGTTGACGCAGGTCACCCGGCTGCCGGTCGACGTCTCGAGCTTCATTCTCTCGCCCGACGGCTCGCGGGCGGCGATCGCCGCCGACGTCTTCCCGGACTGCCCGACGCTCGCCTGCACCAAGAACCGCCTCGACGAGAAGACGAAGAGCACCGTCAAGGCGCGGCTCTACCCCGACGGCGCCGGCTTCGTCCGCCACTGGGACGCGTGGGAGGACGGCACCCGCTCGCATCTCTTCGTGCTGCCGCTTCCCGGCGCCGGCGAGCCCGCCGCCACCGCGGCGGCCGCGGCGGAGCCGGTCGACCTGATGCGCGGCATGGTGGCCGATTCGCCGTCGAAGCCGTTCGGCGGCACCGAGGAGTACACCTTCACCCCGGACGGCGGCTCGCTGGTCTTCACGGCCCGCGACGCCGGCCGGCAGGAGGCCTGGTCGACGAACTTCGATCTCTACCAGGCGCCGGTGGACGGCTCCCACCTGCCGCGGGACCTCACCGCCGCGAATCCCGCCTGGGACACCTATCCGGCCTTCTCGCCCGACGGCAAGACGCTGGCCTACGCCGCGATGACCCGGCCGGGCTACGAGTCCGACCGCTTCCACATCGTGCTGCGCGACCTGGCGAGCGGCCGGGAGCGCCGCCTGGCCGAGGAGTGGGACCGCTCCGCCGGTCCGCTGCTGTTCTCGGCGGACGGGCGCACTCTCTTCACCACGGCCGAGGACATGGGCCAGCAGCCGCTCTTCGCCATCGACGTCGCCAGCGGCAGGGTGCGGAAGTTGGCGGCCGAAGGCCACGTCGAGTCCCCGGCGCCCGCCGGCGGCGACCGCCTGGTGTTCACCCTCGACACGCTGCGCTCGCCCGCCGAGGTCTACAGCGTGCGCCGCGACGGCTCCGGGCTGACCCAGGTCACCCATCTCAATCAGCAGCGGCTCGCGGCGGTCCGCATGGGAGAGGTCGAGCGGTTGCAGTTCACCGGCGCCGGCGGCGACACCGTCTACGGCTGGACGATCAAGCCCGTCGACTTCCAGCCCGGCAAGCGCTACCCGGTCGCATTCATCATCCACGGCGGTCCGCAGGGCAGCTTTGACAACCATTTTCATTACCGCTGGAACCTCGAGTTCTACGCCGGCGCCGGCTACGGCGTGGTGGCGATCGATTTCCACGGCTCCACCGGTTATGGCCAGGCGTTCACCGATTCGATCAGGAAGGACTGGGGCGGCAAGCCGTTCGTGGACTTGCAGCTCGGGCTGGCGGCGGCGGTGGCGACTCGTCCGTGGCTCGACGGCGATCGCGCCTGCGCCCTCGGCGCCTCGTACGGCGGCTTCATGACCAATTGGATCGCGGGCAACTGGCCGGACCGCTTCCGCTGCATCGTCACCCATGACGGGACCTTCGATCAGCGGATGATGTATTACGCGACGGAAGAGCTCTGGTTCCCGGAATGGGAGATGGGCGGGCCGTACTGGCAGGACCCCGAGGGTTACGAGAAGTGGAACCCGGCCCGCTTCGTCGACCGCTGGCGCACGCCAATGCTGGTCGTTCACGGCGGCCTCGACTACCGCATCCCGATCACGCAGGGGCTGGGGGCCTTCACCGCCCTGCAGCGCCGCGGCATCCCCAGCGAGCTGCTCACCTTCCCGGAAGAGGACCACTGGGTGGTGAAGCCCGCCGACAGCCTGCTCTGGCACCAGACCGTGCTCGCCTGGATGGCGCGCTGGCTGGGCCGGCCTGGGCCATAGGCGCCGATCCCTGCGCCGGGTACCGCACACGGTTGTGATCAGTACAGTTTTTATTCCTTAATATAGACGTATCTGCGCGCCGGGTCCGGCGCCCGCCGCGCCGCGGCCGAGATCCGGGTCCTGACGCCGTCCTTTGTCATCAAAAAGGGCTCGGCGGCAACTCTTAATGATGTAGCCCTCCAACGCGGACGCCGGTACGCCTGACGGATGGAATGATAGCCATTCTTGCAATTCAGCAGGCACGTGCCAAGGAGAATATCGTATGCAGCCATTCGGTTTCGCCTTGCCCGGCCTCTCGCGGTTGCGGACCCTGCAGCCGTTGATCGACGGCGATGGAGCGTGCAGCCTGGTTTACGACGTCGAGCGGGCGGCGGTGATCGAAGTGCCTGAAGAGCTGAAGCACTATGTCGCGCCGGCGCTCGAGAGCGGCAACCTCGACGAGGAGCTGGTCGGGTGGCTGACCAGCTCCGACCTGCTGACCTCCGAGGACAGCTGGGGCCTGGGCGGCTTCGAGGCCGACGCGGCGCGACCGGACGCCGCCGCGGCCGCGTTCTGGGATGACGGGGACGACGGGGACGACGGCGAGGAGACGCACGGCTGGATCGATCAACAGGAAGCAGGAGCGGCGATCGAAGCCATGGAGAGGGTCTGGAAGCGCGCCCTCGGCAGCCCGCGCATCAAGCTGCATCTCGACTGGGCCGGCAACTTCCCGGCAGAAAGCTGGCTCGAGAAGGTCGTGGCGGACGCCAGGCGCAGGGCGGCGGCCGCGGGGCAGGAGGTCGCGTTCGAGCTGACGCTCGATCCCGAGCAGGTGACGGTCGAGGTCGCGCGCCGGCTGGGGGCCCATCCGGTGCACGTGCGCCTGCGCTGCGGCGAGTGCGACCCGCTGGCGCGCATCGGGACCTGCCAGGAGAACCAGCCTTGGCTGCTCG
>DATNKH010000102.1:0-2539 GCA_035603475.1 Thermoanaerobaculia bacterium | reverse complement strand
CGGCCGTGGCCCAGGCCGTGGAACCGGAGCTCCCAGCCCCCCTTCCCTCGCTTTGGGCGAGGGTCCGCAGTCCTCCGCCGCCGCCCTCTAGACTTGGACCCCCGCCCAAAGCAAGGGAAGGGGGGCTGGGAGCTCCGGCTCCCCGGCCCGGGCGCACCAGGCAGAGGACGGTGGCCAGGCAGGCCGCCACGCCAAGCGCGTCGACGTGGGCCATGCCGGAGAGCTCGATGGCAACCAGCGGGTTCCAGGCGTACCATACGGTCCGCGCGAGGGGGATCCCGAGCCGGCGGGCGAGCGCCAGCAGCAGCGCGCAGCCGGCCAGATCGGCGGCGGCGGCCATGGCTTTCCAGGCCAGGATTGGATTGGGCAGCCTAGCCGCTATACTGAAGGCCGCGATCGCAAGCGGCGGATAGACCGTCTCTACCCCCCGGTGGGGCAGGCGGCGCCAAACTTCGTCGCGCAGGAAGGTGAGCTTCTCGGCCGCGGGTGGCAGAGCATAGGGGTTGAGGCCCGCCGCCGCCACCTTCCCATCCCATAGGTAGCGCAGCGCGTCGTCGGACAGCGTCAAAGGCAGCGGCAGCAAGGGCAGCCGCAGGAGGAAGGCTCCGGCGAGGATGGCGCGGGACATGTCACGGGCCGGGGTGCGCGGCGACTCGAGCCGCCGTGCCATCCAGGCGAGCCAGGCGAATGCCGCGCCCAGCAGGGCGAGTGCGAGGACGAGATGATGAGCCAGGTCAGAGGTGATCGACAGCGCGACGTTGACGGCCAGCAGCGGCAAGACGACCGCCGCCGCCCAACGCAGCGATCGGGAGCCGCCGGAGCCGCGGGAGCCGCCGGAGCCGCCCGAGCCGCCAGGCCCGGCGGGGCCTTCCGGCCGTGCGCTGCGGCCGCCGGGGAGCGCCCCCGATGATTCCGGCGGGCTGGGCGAGCTCGGCGGCGGCGGCCCTGGGGCCGGCGGTGCTGACACTCTATTACCTCATTCTGGCGATACTCGCCTTCTTCGGCGTCCATCGCCTGTGGATGGTCCTGCTGTACCTGAAGACCCGCCGGCACACCCCGGTGCGCCCGCCCGATCCGCAGCTCTGGCCGCTGGTCACGGTGCAGCTGCCACTGTACAACGAGATGTACGTCGCGGCCCGGCTGATCGACGCGGTCTGCAGCCTCGACTACCCGCGCGACCGGCTCGAGATCCAGGTGCTCGACGACTCGACCGACGAGACCACCGCGATCGTCCGGCGGCTGGTCGCCGAGCACCGCGCCCAGGGGATCGACATCCAGCTGGTGCACCGCGACGACCGCCGCGGCTTCAAGGCCGGAGCCCTGGCCGCGGGGCTCGAGCAGGCGCGCGGCGAGTTGCTGGCGGTGTTCGACGCCGACTTCGTGCCGCAGCCCGAGTTCCTGCGCCAGGCGGTCCCGCACTTCGCCGACCCCGGCATCGGGCTGGTGCAGGGGCGATGGATGCACATCAACCGCTCCTACTCGCTGCTCACCCAGGTGCAGTCGATCTTCCTCGACGGCCATTTCATGATCGAGCACATCGCGCGGAACCGCAGCAACTGCTTCTTCAACTTCAACGGCACCGCCGGCGTCTGGCGGCGCGCGGCGATCGCCGGCGGCGGCGGCTGGGAGCACGACACCCTGACCGAGGACCTCGACCTCTCCTACCGCGCGCAGCTCATCGGCTGGCGGTTCCTCTACCTGCCCGAGCTGGCGGTGCCTTCCGAGCTGCCGGTCGACGTCAACGGCTTCAAGACCCAGCAGTACCGCTGGGCGAAGGGCGCGATCCAGACCGGCCGCAAGCTCATCGGCCGCGTGCTGCGGGCGCCCCTGCCGGCGCGGGTCAAGTTCGAGGCCCTCGTCCATCTCACCAACAACATCAGCTATCCCTTGATGCTGCTGCTGTCGCTGCTCATCTTCCCGGCCATGCTGCTGCGGCGCGGCACCTCGATGCGCATGCTGATGCTCGTCGACCTGCCCTTCTTCCTCTCCGCCACCGCCTCGGTGCTGGTCTTCTACCTGATGAGCCAGGTCGCCGGCGGCAGCGGCTGGCGGCGGCAGCTGCGCTACCTGCCGGCCCTGATGGGCCTGGGCATCGGCCTGTCGGTGGTGAACTCCCATGCCGTGCTCTCCGGGCTGGTGCGGCGCGGCGGCACCTTCCACCGCACCCCGAAGTACCGCATCGAGAGCAGCGGCCAGGAGTGGCGCGGCAAGCGCTACCGCGCCGGCGTCAGCTCCTCGTTCGCGGTCGAGGCGGTGCTCGCCGCCTACTTCACGCTGTGCACGGCTTTCGCCCTGGTCGGCGGGATGTGGCTGTCGGTGCCGTTCCTGCTGCTGTTCGTGCAGGGCTACGGCTACATGGCGCTGCTGTCCGTGGCGCCGGCGCTGGACGGCCTGCGCCTCGCCCGCGCGGGTGCGGGCGCGGGCTGGCAAGCCGACGGCTGACGCAGCAGGCGGGTGCCGGTAGTGTCCTGGCTGGATTCGCCTTGCCTCCCTCGCGCCGTTTGGGCGAGGGTCCGCAGTCCTACGCCGCCGCCCTCCA